>DATIVW010000079.1:0-2107 GCA_035465595.1 Rhizomicrobium sp.
CAGGCGCCGATCTTGTAGGCCGTCGCGCCTTCGAAATTGGACGTGAAAAGATCGCCTTCGACCAGGGGCGGGGTGTCCTTGTTCGCCTTGGCGAATTTGTCCTCGGCGGCGTTTGCCTCACCAAGCAACGCGCTCAATCCGTCTGAGATGAATGGCGCGTATTTCGCGCGGCCCTTCGCATCGGGAACGCCGTCCGAAGGATGGAATGTGGAATAGGCCCCGTAGAATCCGGCGGCAGTCTTCGCCATCGCGTCCCTTTCGGCGGCGTGCGCCGGCAGCGCGAGTGCAAGAACCGCGATTGCCGCGACCACGGATCTCGCGTTCATCGCGATTTCAGCAGGTCGCGGATTTCGCGCAGCAGCACCACGTCTTCCGGCGGCGGAGGCGGTGTGGCGTCGGCCGGAAGAGGCTTGGTCTGCAGACGGTTTATGCCGCGAATGAGCGCAAACAGCGCCAGCGCTACGATCAGGAAGTTGATAATCGTGTTGATGAAGAGGCCGTAGTTGATGGTGACAGCGCCCGCCTTCTGCGCTTCGGCGAGAGTTGAGAAGTTTCCGCCTTTCAGCGGGATGAAAAAATTGGAGAAATCGATTCCGCCCATCGCCCAGCCGACCGGCGGCATGATGATGTCTTTCACCAGCGACGAAACGATGGCGCCGAAGGCTGCGCCGATGACGACGCCGACCGCCAGGTCGATGACGTTTCCGCGCATCGCGAATTTCCTGAATTCCTCGAACATGTCCGCCTCCCTTGAGGGTCGGCGAACGCTAATCCGGGGACCCCAACCGGACAAGCAGAACCGCGGTGCCCCAGGCGACCATACCCCCGGCAAGAACGCCCAGGCCGTTGGCGAGTTCGTCCAAGGCGCTCATATCCCGGCCGATCAAGCCCTGGATGATCTCAAGCGCGCCGCCCACGAGGATGAGGCCCAGCATGGCCCAGAGGGATCGCCGGGACCTGCGGAAGATCATCACCGCCAGCACCGAAAGGACAAAATAGGCTACGAAATGATTGGCCTTGTCCCAGAAATGGGGCTCGCCCGCCGACGGTCCGAGCTCGCCGCCGACCACGCCGGCCAGCGCCGGCGGGAACAGGATCGCGCTCCAGCGCGAAAGTTTTTCTGAAATCGTTTCAGCCCGCGCGGCACACTCTTTCATCTCTACTCCGTACGAGCAAATCGGCTCCCGGAAAATATCAGGGGGCGAGCGTCAGACGGAAGAGAAGGCCAAGGCTGGAGGATTCGATGGCCAATGCCGCACCGACCTGCCTGGCCAGTGCGCGGATCAATTTGAAGCCGACCCCGCCATCCTTCTTCTCGTCGAAATGCTCGGGCAGCCCGACGCCATCGTCGTAGATCTCGACGAAGCTCCTGCCTTTCGCGTTCCGCCCGCAGCCGATGCAGATCTGGGTGGGCAATCCCGAGGGATGGGCGTGCTTGACGGCATTCATCACGATCTCGTTCACGATCAGCGTGATAGTTTGCGCGCATTCCGGCGAGACAAGGCATTTTTCGCCGAGGTGATAGACGATGTCGGCCTTGTTGCGCAGCGCCAGGGATGACATCACCGCGCCGCAGCTTTCAACCAGGTAGGCGGCGATATCTATTTCGCCCGCAAGAGGCGCGTCGGCGAGCCTGCGATGCAGATGGCTGACGCTGAGGATCTTGCCGGCCATGTCCTGCAGCATGTCCTGCACGGTGGCGCGCGGCAGATGATCGGGCCCGCGCGCGACGGCGGCGGCCTGGATCTGCACCATGCCGACGATCATCGACAGATGGTTGGCAATCCGGTGATTGGCTTCGCGGACCAGTTCGGAACCGGGAAGATAGGAGATGCTCTCGGAGAAGAGCGTTTCGAGTGCGGCCATTGGGACCTCCTCTCTGGGGTCGACCCTATGCGCCAGAAATTGCCAAGGCAAGAAAAATATCAATGATATCAATTAGTTACATGAGCATTCTGCAAATTTTCCGGTCTAAGCACAGGGAACTTACATGCGGGGGAAGGCGTCTTATGGGGTGAATGAGTTTTCGCTGCTGAATGAGTAAGTGGCGGATCGCTGGGGACCGTTGAAAAACAGAGGGTTACAGCCGCCATGAACGATCCGACGC
>DATIVW010000080.1:0-2497 GCA_035465595.1 Rhizomicrobium sp.
GCCAATCCCAGCCTAAATCCCACGTCCTGTGCCCGCTCCCCCAGTGGCCGACCCAGAACCGCCTCGCATCCATAGTACAGAAGGTGGCCCCCGTCGAGGATGGGAACGGGAAAAAGGTTTATAAGCCCGATGCTTACAGAAAGTAGAGCTGCCAGTTGGAGGAGGTTCATAAACCCGGCTGCGGCGGCCTGCTTGGAGACGTTGGCCATCCCCAGCGGGCCCGTCAGCTGGCTGCTGCCCGAATGGCCGGTGACGATGCGCCACAGATAGGTGAGCGAAGTATCGGCCACGAACCAGACCTGTTCCACGGCGCCCTTCAGGGCGGTGACCGGTCCGACCGGCGTGAAGCGCGCATTGGATTCAGCGAAGGCAGGCTCGATCCCGATGCCCACGAACTTCACCGTGTCGCCGTAGAGATTGTCGGCCTTGATGACGCGCGGCCTTGCATGAACCGTCATCGCCTTGCCATGGCGGGTAAATCCGATCGCAAGATCGCCCGACTTGTCGGCGCGAACGGTTTTCACCAGTTCGTCGAATGTCTCAACCCTGGTGCCATTGACCGAATGGATGATGTCTCCGCTGCGAAGACCGGCGACGGCCGCGGGCGCGCCGGGCGTCACCTTGCCGACGGTGGTCAGGATGGTGGCCTGCCCCAGCATCATCAGGATAGCCGTGAAGATGACAATCGCCAGGATGAAGTTCGCAATCGGCCCCGCGGCCACGACGAGCGTGCGCTGGTAGAGCGGCTTGGACTGAAAAACATTGGCGCGCTGTTCCGGCGTCAGCTGTTCGAGCTTGGCGCGGTCCGGAACGCTGGCTGCGTTCTCGTCGCCGAGGAATTTCACATAACCACCGAGCGGCAGCCAGCCGATCTTCCATTCGGTGCCTTTCTTGTCCATCCACTTTGCCACAGGCCGTCCGAACCCGATGGAAAAGGTCTCGACGGTGACGTTGAAGAGGCGGGCGACGGAGAAATGCCCCAGCTCGTGAAAGAACACGACGATGGTGACGACAAACAGAAACGCCGGCAGGCCCAGCGGGATCCAGCTCAACAAACCGTGCAGTGCATCCATCATCTGCGATTACTCCGGTTACGCGGCCATGCGGCGGCAGATTGTGTCGGCAAGATCGCGCGCCTGGCGATCCGCATCGAGAATTCCTTCGACATCGTTCGGCGCGCGGATACTGTTTGGCGCCCGTGCCGACAATGTATCCTCGACCACGCGCGCGATATCGAGAAATCCGATTTTGCGGCCAAGGAAAGCCTGCACGGCGACCTCATTGGCGGCATTGAGAATGGTGGGCGCCAACCCGCCTGTCCGCAGGCAATCCTGCGCCAGTCCGAGGCAGGGAAAGCGAAGCGGATCCGGCGCCTCGAAAGTGAGCTTGTTCAGCATGGCCAGATCGAGCCGGCGCGACGGCGATGACATGCGGCGCGGCCAGGCAAGCGCGTGCGCGATCGGCGTGCGCATGTCCGGCGCGGATAGATGGGCCAGCGTGGAACCGTCCGCGTAGGAAACCAGGCAATGCACGATGGATTGCGGGTGAACGACGACGGCGAGTTTCTCCGGCGCCAGCGAGAAAAGGAAATGCGCCTCGATCAGTTCCAGGCCCTTGTTCATCAGCGTGGCGCTGTCGACGGAAATCTTCGCCCCCATCGACCAGTTGGGATGCGCCACCGCCTGCTCCGGAGTCGCGGCCTTCATCCGCTCGCTTGGCCATTCGCGGAATGGGCCGCCCGATGCGGTGAGCGTCACGCGCTCGATGGCATGGACTTCGTCAAAATTCAGCAATTGGAACGCCGCGTTGTGTTCGGAATCGACAGGGATCAGCGTCGCCCCGCTTTCCGCAACCGCGCGCCGGAAAATGTCGCCGGCGGCGACGATGCATTCCTTGTTCGCGAGCGCGATGGTCGCGCCGCGGCGCACGGCGGCAAGCGCGGGCGCGAGGCTTGCCGCGCCTACGATGGCAACCATGACGACATCGGACGGACGTGAGGCGGCTTCGATTATGGCTTCGTAACCGCCCGCGACTTCGACTCCGGTGCCCGCGAGCATCTCTTTCAATTGCACAGCACGGGACGCGTCGCCGATCACGGCGAGCCTGGGACGAAAAGCCCGCGCCTGCTCCGCCAGCGCTTCCACATTGGATTGCGCCGTCAAAGCCTCGATGGGGAAAGCATCGGCGCCATATTCCTTGCGCGCGTGCGCAATCACATCCAGCGTGCTGACACCGATGGAGCCGGTGCTGCCGAGGACCGTGACCCGGCGCGCCATCACGGCCGAAAGATCGGTGCCGCTCATGGAGCACCCCACGCAAACGGATCGAGGTGCAGGGCCAGGAACGCCAGAGCAGCGACGGGCGCCACGAACAGCATGGAGTCGATGCGATCCAGCACGCCGCCGTGGCCGGGGATAAGGCTGCCGCTGTTTTTTCGTCCGACCTTGCGCTTCACGAAGGATTCAAACAGGTCGCCGCATTGGCCAACGACGGATGC
>DATIVW010000081.1:0-16919 GCA_035465595.1 Rhizomicrobium sp.
ACGTTGGCGATGGAGGTATCCAGCACCTGCATGAAGGTGCCGAGCGCCAGAGCGATCGAAGTGATCGCAAGCTGGGCGCCCGCGAGCGGTCTTGATTGAGGCTGGCCAGCGCCGCTCATTGCATCCTCACGCGCCGTTCTGTGCGAGGATCTGGTGGATCAGCCTGTCGATGGACTCTTCGCTGTAGTCGCCGATATAGCCGCGGACTTCATGCCGCGTGTTCGGCGTGCCGATGGACGCGCCCGAAGTGTCCGCAACATCCACTTCGACGTCGACAGACAGGCCCAGGCGCAGCGGATGCTCACGCAATTCCTTCGGATCGAGCGCGATGCGCACCGGCACGCGCTGCACGATCTTGATCCAGTTTCCGGATGCGTTCTGCGGCGGCAGCAGCGCGAAGGCGCTGCCCGAACCGGCGCCCAGGCCAAAAACCTTGCCGTGATAGGTCACGCTGCCGCCATAGATGTCGGCGCTCACCGTCACCGGCTGGCCGATGCGCATGTCCTCGAGCTGGCCTTCCTTGAAATTGGCGTCGATCCACACGGTGTCGAGCGGCACCACCGCCATCAGCGGCGTGCCGGCGGCGACCTGCTGGCCCACCTGGACGGTGCGCTGCGCGATGACGCCATCCACCGGCGCATAAAGCTTCATGTGCGACAGCGTGATCGCGGCCGAACACAACTGCGCTATGGCCGCCAGCACATCGGGATTGGTGGAGACGTTCGTGCCCTGCACAGCCGCCTGCGCCTGCGCGAGGCCGCTCTCGGCAGCCTTGAGGTTCGCCTCAGCACCGGTCACTGCGTCGCGTGCGTGATTGAGCTCTTCGCGCGACACGGAGTCGCCCGCGGTCTGGCGGCGGCGATAATCGGATTGGGCCTGGTCAAGCGCCACGCGCGCCGCGTTCACCTGCGCGCGGAACTGATCGACCTTGGAGAAATTGGTGCGTGTGCCGCGCACCGCCCGCGCCAGCTCGGCCTTCGCGGCTTCGAACGCCGCTTCCGGCTTGCTGGGATCGAATTCGACGAGAAGCTGGCCGCGCCGCACCGTTTGCGTGTTGTCCGCGTGCAGCGCCACCACGGTCGCCGGATCGCGGCTGGTGATCGAAACGATGTCGCCGCCGACATAGGCGTCATCGGTGCTCTCGAAATGGCGGGCATAAAGCAGCCAATAGAGCCCATAGACCACGACACCGGCGACGACCACGGCGGCCAGTATGGTCAGCCATTTGCGGCGTGTGTTCTGCGCGTCTGTCGCGCCTTCCTGCTGGTATGGGTATTTCATCGGCCGTCATCCTGGATGTTGGAAGCCATGTTCGAACTTGTGCTGGTGTATCCGCCGCCCAGCGCCATCAGCAGCGATACCCGCGCCGACAGCAGATCTGCGGAGACGGCCGCATCCTGGCGCTTTGCCTGGATGAGAACGTCTTCGGCACTGAGAACATTGAGCTGGGGAGAAAGCCCGCTGCGATAGCGCCGCGTGGCAAGGTCGAAGCTGGCACTGGAGGCGCGGAGCGCTTCGCCCTGCTGCGCGGCCTGCCCTTCCAGAGCCTGAAGCTGCGTGACGGCATCGGCCGCCTGCTTCACCGCGCCGACGACGGACTGGTTGTAGCTGGCGACGGCTTCATCCAGTTGCGCGGTCGCACCGGCATATTTCGCGCGCAATTCGCCCGCATCGAAGATCGGCAGGTGGATCGCCGCGCCGAGGCCATATTGGCCGGAGCCGCTGTTGAATAGGGTGCTGAGGCCGATCGCGGCAAAGCCTGCCGCGCCGATGAGATTGATGTCCGGATAGAAGGCCTGATGGGCCGCTTGCCGTCCCGATGTCGCTGCCGCGATCCGCGCTTCGGCCGCCGCAATGTCGGCACGGCGCGCCAGAAGATCGGCAGGGAGCACGGCAGGCAACGCCAGCGCGCTGCGGTTCAGGTTGGGCCGGGAGACATTGTACGCATCCGCGCCACGGCCGGTGAGCGCCGCGATCTCATGTATGGCGAGATCGCGCGCAGCATTCGCGCGGATCAGGTCTTCCTTCGCGATGGCCAGCAGCGCCTTCGCCTGTTCGCTCGATGCCTTGCTGTCGAGGCCGCTGTTCACGCGGCCCTCGGTCAGATGCAGCACTGCTGCGCGCTGCTTCACCGTTTCCTGGGCAACGTCGGCGAGAAGATAAGCGCGGTCGAGCGATATGTAGGCCTGGGTGATCGTACCGGCGAGCGCCAGGTGCGCTGCTTCGGCATCCAGCGCCGCGGCCTCTGCGGTGGAGCGCGCCAAATCCACCTGTGCGGCCTGCTTGCCGAACAGGTCGAGCGACCACGACAAATTCGCCTGCACCTGGCCGTACCACTGCATCGTCCCGGCATAAGGCGGTGGGATAATGTAGTTACTGCTGAAATGGGTGCGCTCATCCTGCCCGTCGACCGTGAGCTGCGGATAGGTGGCCGCGCGGCTGACGGAGAGCTGCGCCTGGGCCTCGCGCATGCGGGCGAGTGCGATTTGAAGCGTCGGGCTTCCGGCGAGCGCCCGGTCGACCAGCGCATCGAGCTGCGGATCGCCGAACGCCTTCCACCAGGCATCGCCGATCGCAGGAGTAGGGGCGGCGCTCAAGCCGAGAGACTGAGGCTTGAGCGCCGTCTGGCTCGGGACAGTGGATGGGGCGTCCACACATCCGGCCAATAGGGTTGTTACGAGCAGAAGGCCGAGAAGGCGTTTCATTTCACTGCCCTCTTCTTTTCCCGCGCTTTTTCCTTCGCAGGTTCATGCATCGGCTCGGTTTCGAGCCGCTCGATCAGGCGCGTCATGAGGCCGATGAGCTGCTTGACCTCCTGCGCCGAGAATTCGTCCGTCACGCGATTCCAGAAATCCACGATCGGCGGCACGTGCATCCGGGCAACGGCGCGACCCTGCGCGGTGAGGATCAGCTTCACCACCCGGCGGTCGGACTTGCTGCGCTCGCGTCGAAGAAGTCCCCTGCTCTCCAGCTCGTCCACCACGCGCGTGACGGCGCCGGCATCGTGGTTGAGATGGCGCGCCAGATCGGCGCTGGTTTCCGCGACGCCTTCCCGCAGCCCCATCAGCGAAATCCATTGGGTGAAGGTGAGGTCCTGGTCCGCAAAGATCGCTTCGGCGTGCGGCGTGGTGAGGTTCTGGACACGGCGCGTCAGATAACCCAGCGACTGGTGGCAGGTGAAATTGTCTGCACGAAAGTGGGGTTTTGCCATGGCCGCCCGTCCAAACTGCTGCCGAAACAATGGTTGCCTAGGCAATCATTTTCAAGCCGCAAGGCCATGCATCCGGCGCAGGCGGGGTGTGCTGTGCCGGCTGTCACAAAACGCGACGCTGCAAAAAACAGGCAAAACATCGCATTCGTGAAACTCCACGATATAATCCGTGGATAGAGGAGATCGGCATGCACATTCTTCGCGCCGGCGAACGCATCGCGGCGCCATGGAAAAATGGCGGCGGCGTCACGATGGAAGTCGCCGTTCATCCCAAAGGCGCCGGGTTCGACGATTTCGGCTGGCGCATCAGCATCGCGCGGATCGATCGGGGCGGACCGTTCTCGTCATTCCCCGGCATCGACAGAGAGCTCGCGATGCTCGAAGGTCAGGTCTTGCTGAATGTCGGCGGACGACCGGCAGTGGCTCTTTCCGCCGACAGCCGGCCCGTGCGCTTTCCCGGCGATGTTCCCGCCGGCGCCGAACTTGTCGGCGAAGGTGCCGTCGACCTCAACGTAATGACACGTCGAGGTCTGTTTGCATCGTCCATGATCAGACAACGGGACGGGGCCACGGATCCTGACGCCCTGGCCACGTTCTTGTTTCCGCTCGAGCCAATCGCGGTGCGCGGCAGCTCTGGCGAGATACTTTCGCGTGGCGATGCCGTTCTGCTCGCCCCTGGCGAATCGGCGGCGCTGCCAGAGGCGGACTATTACCGGATCTCGATTTTTCGGGGCGAAAACCAGCCCCAGAGCCGCTAACCAAGCGCATTTTTGGGCTGGCGGGGTGCCTCAAATCGGCGCATGATTTGTCCATAAAGCGGGTCGCAGAATCCGCCTTGGGAGAAAATGCTCTATGGCGCTTGTCCATGACCATCAGCCGGACAGGGCACACGACTTGGCCCTTGTTGGCCTGGTGCTGGTCGTCTTCGGAATCATCGCAGCGGCGGTTCCGTGTTTGAAAATGGCCGTCGATCAGTTCTTTTCATTGATCTGGTAGAGACGGCGCGGTTCCATTTCGTTTGCAGCTGATAATGCTGCACGCTGTTAGCAATTTAATTTCATAACATTCCGTTCATCGCATGCGCTTTGCGCATAGCCATTTAATTTGCCGCCATCGCACCTAGATTATTGCGGTTGCGAAGGATACGGAGATGCCGGCCGTTCCCCGCAGCAGCCTTTGCCCTATCGAGCGAATTTCCCAGCATGAGTCATAATCATACAAAGACCTCGGGTCTTGCCGCGGCACTTCTGGCGTCTCTGTTCATCGCCAGTTGCGGGCAAGGCGCCCCGCCCAAGCGACCGCCACCGACGGTCGGCGTCGTCATCATAAAGAAGGAGCCGGCACAGCTCACGGCAGAGCTGCCGGGGCGCACCGATTCATTCGCCGAATCCGAAGTGCGCCCGCAGGTCAGCGGCATCCTGCTGAAGCGTCTCTTCACCGAAGGCGCCGTGGTGAAGAAGGGCCAACCGCTCTATCAGATCGATCCCGCGCCCTATCAGGCCGCGTATGACAGCGCCCAGGCCGCGCTCGTCACGGCATCGGCGAAAGCAAAGCGCTATGCGGCGCTGGTGAAGCTGAACGCAATCGCGCCGCAGGACTACGACGACGCCGTCGCCGCCTTCAAGCAGGCGCAGGCCAATGTGAAGACGGCGCGCATCAACCTCGGCTACACGCGTATCACTGCGCCGATCACCGGACGGATCAGCCGGTCGACGGTCACGGAAGGGGCTCTCCTGACGGCGGACCAGACGACGGCGCTCGCCACCATCCAGCAGCTCGATCCGATCTATGTCGACATAACCCAATCGAGCGCGGAGCTGCTGAACCTGAAGCTCGCCATGGAGGGCGGCCATCTGTCGGACAAGGGGCCGGCGGATGCGCGCGTGACGCTCCAGCTCGACAACGGCACGCCCTATAACCAGGACGGCAAATTGCAATTCAGCGAAGTCACGGTCGATCCGTCCACCGGCGCGGTCACGCTGCGCGCCATATTCCCCAATCCCGCGGACGTTCTGCTTCCAGGCATGTTCGTGCGTGCGACGATCATCGAGGGCGTGCAGAACGATGCGATCCTTGCGCCGCAGCAGGGCGTGAGCCGCAACGAAAAGGGCGATCCCACGGCCCTCGTTGTCGACGACAAGGGCTTCGCACGGCTGCATGTGCTCAAGGTATCGCGCGCCATCGGCGACAAATGGCTGGTGACCGATGGACTGAAGCCCGGCGACAGGCTGATCGTCGAGGGCCTGCAGAAGGTTCAGCCGGACATGCCGGTCAACATGGCGCCGGCGTCATTCCTGAAAACGGCGCACTGATGGGCTTGTCGCAGTTCTTCATCGAACGGCCCGTGTTTGCCTGGGTGATCGCGATCGTGATCGCGCTCGCGGGCGTGCTCGCGATCACTACCCTGCCGATCACGCAATATCCCACCATTGCGCCGCCGGCGGTGACCGTCAGCGCGACCTATCCCGGCGCGTCGGCCGAAACGGTGCAGAACTCGGTGACGCAGGTCATCGAACAACAACTCACCGGCGTGGACAATCTGCTTTATTTCTCCTCGTCCAGCAGTTCGGACGGCAGGGTCTCCATCACCGCCACCTTCGCGCCAGGAACCAACCCGGACATCGCGCAGGTGCAGGTCCAGAACAAGGTGCAGCAGTCGCTTCCCCGGCTGCCGCAGGAAGTGCAGCAGCAGGGCGTCGTCGTCCAGAAGTCGCAGTCGAGCTTCCTTTTGATCGTGGCGCTCTATGACGACACCGGCCGCTACACCAACATCGACATCTCGGACTTCCTGGGCAGCAAGCTCCAGGATCCGCTGTCGCGCGTTTCCGGCGTCGGACAAGCGCAGGTGTTCGGCTCGCAATATGCCATGCGCATCTGGCTCAATCCGTTCAAGCTGGAGAGCTACGGCCTGACGCCGACGGACGTGCAGACCGCGATCCTGGCGCAGAACACGCAAGTCTCCGCCGGCGAGCTGGGCGCGCAGCCTGCCGTTCCCGGCCAGCAGCTTGATGCGACGGTCACCGCACAGTCGCGCCTGCAAACCCCCGCGCAGTTCCGCAACATCGTGCTGAAGAGCAGCAGCGGCGGCGCGCTGGTGCGGCTGGGCGATGTCGCGCGCGTGGAGCTGGGCGCGCAGAGCTATGCGGTGGTAAGCCGCATGAACGGCCATCCCGCGGCCGGCATCGCCATCCAGCTTGCGCCGGGCGCCAACGCGCTCACCACGGCCGACGCGGTGAAAGCCAAAGCGACCGAGCTGTCGTCCACCTTCCCGCCCGGCGTGAAGCTGGCCTTCCCCGTGGACAACACCACCTTCATTCGCCTGTCGATCAACGACGTGATCAAGACGCTGATCGAAGCGATCTTCCTTGTCGTCATCGTGATGTTCGTCTTCCTGCAGCACTGGCGGACGACGCTCATTCCCGCCATTGCCGTGCCGGTGGTGCTGCTAGGTACCTTCGCCGTGCTGGCGGCGTTCGGTTATTCGATCAACACCCTGACCATGTTCGCGCTGGTCCTGGCCATCGGCCTTCTCGTCGATGACGCCATCGTCGTGGTCGAAAACGTCGAGCGCCTGATGCGCGAGGAAGGCCTGTCGCCCAGGGACGCGACCAAGAAGTCCATGACGGAGATCACCGGCGCGCTGATCGGCATCGCGCTGGTGCTCTCGGCGGTATTCCTGCCGATGGCGTTTTTCGGCGGCTCGACCGGTGTCATCTATCGGCAGTTCTCCGTCACCATCGTCTCGGCGATGGTTCTCTCCATCACCGTGGCGCTGATCCTGACCCCCGCGCTTTGCGCCACACTGCTGAAGCCGATCCCCAAGGGCGGGCACATGGCGCATGGCCGGTTCTTCACCTGGTTCAACGAGACGTTCGAGTACGGCATGAACCGCTACCGCGATGCGGTGACGCGGTTTCTGGGATGGGTGCGCCCGGCGCTTCTGATCTATGCCGGCATCATCGTCGTGCTCGTGCTGCTGTTCATCCGGCTGCCCACCGCTTTCTTGCCCGAGGAAGACCAGGGCGCGGTAATCAACCAGATCACGCTTCCCGTCGGCGCCACGCAGGCGCGCACGCTCGCCGTCGCCAGGCAGGTCGAGCACCATTACATGGTGGATGAAGCGAAGAACGTGGATGTCGTGTTCACCGTCGCGGGCTTCAGCTTCGCGGGCGCCGGACAGAATTCCGGCCTCGCCTTCGTGCACCTGAAGCCGTGGGACAAGCGTTCGGGCGAGGAAAACCACGCGCCCGCCATCGCGCAGCGAGCGATGATGGCGTTCATGAAGTTCCGCGATGCGATGGTGTTCGCGCTGGTGCCACCCGCGGTCCAGGAGCTGGGCCAATCCTCCGGCTTCGACGTGGAGATGGAAGATCGCGGCGGGCTTGGCCACGACGCGCTGATGAAAGCGCGCAACCAGTTCCTGGGGCTCGCCGCGAAGGATCCCCTGCTCTCCGGCGTGCGACCCAACGGCCTCGACGACACGCCGCAGCTTCACATCGCCATCGACCAGGAGAAGGCTTCCGCGCTCGGCATTTCGCTTGGCGACATCAACAGCACGCTGCAGGCCGCCTGGGGTGGATTGTTCGTGAACGATTTCATCGATCGCGACCGCGTGAAGCAGGTCTATATCCAGGCCGATGCCCCCTATCGCATGGCGCCGGAAGACCTCTATCGCTGGTATGTGCGCACATCGACCGGCACGATGGCGCCGTTCTCCTCCTTCGCGACATTCAACTGGGTGCTCGGTCCCGCCAAGCTGGAACGCTACAACGGCGTCGGCGCGCTGGAGATCCAGGGCACGCCGGCACCGGGCAAAAGCTCTGGCGCGGCGATGGACGAAGTCGAGAAGCTGTTCCGGCAATTGCCCAAGGGCGTCGGCCTGGAATGGACGGGCCTCTCCTACCAGGAACGCCAGGCCGGATCTCAGACTTACGCGCTCTATGGCATTTCGGTGCTGGTCGTCTTCCTGCTGCTGTCAGCGCTCTATGAGAGCTGGTCGATCCCGCTCTCGGTGCTGCTGGTCATTCCGCTGGGCATCGTTGGTGCAGTGCTCGCGACAACTTTGCGCGGCCTCTACAACGACATCTATTTCCAGGTGGGCCTTCTGACGACGATGGGCCTCGCGGCGAAGAACGCGATCCTGATCGTGGAGTTCGCGGTGGATGCGCAGAAGCGCGGCGAGTCCATCCGCCACGCGGCGGTGGAAGGCGCAAGGCTTCGCCTGCGCCCCATCCTGATGACGTCGCTCGCCTTCATCGCGGGCGTCATTCCGCTGGCGGTGTCGACGGGCGCCGGCGCGGCGAGCCAGAACGACATCGGTACCGGCGTGATCGGCGGCATGCTTTCGGCGACCGTTCTGGCGATCTTCTTCGTGCCGCTTTTCTACGAGATTGTGCGCACGCGCTTCAAAGGCAAGCCCGCCGAACGGCGGACATCGTCGATGCCGCCGACGGCCTGAACGGCTCAGTCCGTCGAGCCTGTGCGCCCGAAGCGCGCGGCCAGCGCCGGCAGGAAGAAGAGGTTGAGTATGGTGGACGTCGCCAGGCCGCCGAGCACGGCGATCGCCATCGGCCCGCTGATCTCCTGCCCCGGCTCATTGATGGCGATGGCGAGCGGCGCAAGCCCCATCGCCGTCAGGATGGCCGTCATCAACACCGGCGCCAGCCTTTCATTCGCGCCGAGGATCAGCGTCGTGCCGTCCCAGGGCCTGCCCTCTTGCACCACCAGCTGCTCATAATAAGAGAGAAGCAGTATCGCGTTGCGCGCGCTGATGCCGAAGACGGTGACGAGGCCGACCAGCGCGCCGAGCGAAAGGCCGACACCCGCATAGTAGATCGCCAGGATTCCGCCGATCAGGCTGAACGGCAGGTTGGCCATGACAAGCCAGACATCGCCGCGCCAGCGCAGGCCCGCGAGCAGGATGACGAACACGAAAGCCAGCGCCACGGCGGAATAGAATATCAGCTCGATGCGCGTGTGCTGCTCGGCCGCCGCCGCGCCGGAGAATTCCACGCGCACGCCGGGCGGAATGATGCCGGCATTGGCGATCCGGTCGCTGGCATCTGAAACAGCGCCCTGCAGAGAGCGGCCACTGACGTTGAAGGTGATCGGGACAAAGCGCAGGCCGTTCTCATGCCGGATGCTGTAGCGCCCTTCCGCCGGGGTGATCTTCGCCACGCTGGAGAGCGGCACCGGCCCGAACGCGCCGCCGATGGTGAGATCGCGCAGCTGGTTGGGCTGATGGCGCCACGCATCCGAAAGCTGAATGACCACGTTCACCGTCGCCGTGCCTGCATAGGCTTCGCCAACCGGCGTGCCCGCATAGTCTGATGCGACCGTGTCCAGAACGTCCTGCGCCTTAAGTCCCGTCGCCGCCAGCGCCGATGGATCGGGCGTCACGTCGAGCACGGGCATGCGGCTCTGGCGCTTGAACTGCAGATCGACGATGCCCGGCTCCGGCGCGAGCACGTTCGCAGCCTTCGCGGCGGTGGCATCGAGCGTGTCCATATCCTCGCCGAACAGCTTGATCGCGACCTGCGCGGTCTGGCCGGTGAGCGCCTCGCTGATGCGGTCGCCCAGGAACGTCACCACTTCGCTCTGGATGCCGGGATAGCGGCCGACGATCTGCCGGATCTGTGCCTCCGCCTGCGCCTGGTCGACATCGACATCCGGGCGCAACTCGACCTGGAATTCGCTCTGGTGCGGACCGAACGTGTCGTCGGAGCCTTCGGCGCGGCCGACCTGCTGCTCGACCGTAGCCACATAAGGCAGCGCCAGCATGTCCGCACTCATCCGCCGACCGAGCGCCAGCATTTCGTCTATGGAAGTCCCCGGCAGCGCGCTCGTGACCTGCACGACGAGGTGACCTTCGCGGAATTCCGGCAGGAACGTTCCGCCCAGGGTCGAGAGAAGCCACAGCGACGCAGCGAAGGCGGCGGTCACCGCCGCTATCGGAATGTAGGTGTGGTCGTAGAAGAACTCGATCAGCCGGGCCTGGACCCTCTTAAGGAGCGCTATCCATCCGGCGTCGACATGCGCGTCTTCAGGGTAGAGCAGAAGTGCAGAAAGCGCCGGTGTGGTGGTCAGCGCGACCACGAGCGATGCGGCAACCGACAACATGAAGGCCAGCGCCAGCGGGCCCACAAAACGGCCCTGCACGCTGGACGACAGGAGCTCCGGCACGAACACCACGAGCACCACCAGCGTGGCGTAGAACACCGGGCCGTGCACCTCGAACGAGGCATTGCGGATGACGTCGATGCGGGGCAAAGGCTCACGTGCCTGCGAATTGTCGCGCAAGCGGCGAAGGATGTTCTCCACGCTGACCACCGCATCGTCCACCAGAACGCCCAGCGCGACGATCAGGCCGCTCAGGGTCATCGTGTTCAGCGTGTAGCCGAAATAGTCCAGCACGCCGATGGCAGCCAGCACCGACAGCGGAATGGAAATAAAGCTGATGACCGCCGAGCGCATGTCGCGCAGGAAAGCGTAGAGCGTGAAGAATATAAGCAGCGCCGCAATTGCCATGGAGCGCTCCAGCCCGCTCAGCGCCCGTTCGATGAACGTCGCCGGCTGATGCAGCGTCGGATAGAGCGTCACGCCCTGCGCCCTGAGGCTGGGAGCGAGGCCGCGCAACGCCTTTTCGACAGCACGCGTGGTCGACAGCGTGTTCGCGCCGGACTGGCTCGACACCGAGAACAGCACGCCCGACTGGCCCTGGATCAGCGCATCTCCCGTTCGTTGCGCCGGCTGCTGTTCGATGCTGGCGACGTCGCGCAGGCGGATCGGCGTTCCATTGCGCACGCCCAGGATTCCATCGCCGATGATCCGGACATCAGGCGATGGGGTCGGCGTCTGGATCAGAATGCGCTGCCCTTGCAGGTCGATATAGCCCGCGCCGCGCAACGCCAGCGCCGCCGGGGCTGCCTTGATGAGGTCCGGTATGGAAAACCCGTATGCCGTCAACAGATTGGGATCGGGCTGGATGTGGATCTCGCGCACCGCGCCGCCGAAGATCTTCACCACGGCGACGCCCGGCAACGCGAGCAGGCGCGGCTTGATCACATATTCGGCGATGTCGCGCAGCGCATAGGGATCGATCCTGGTCGAAGTCATGCCGACCTTGAGGATGTCGCGCGTGCCCGGCGTCAGCGGCGAAAGCTGTGGGGTGCCCGCTTCGCTGGGCAACTGCTGGCGCACGGCGGCGAGGCGATCCGTCACGTCCTGCCGCGCGTTGTAGAGATTGGCGCCGTTTTCGAACGCCACGGTGATGACCGACAGTCCCGGAATGGATTCGGAGCGAACGGTCGCAACGCCGCTGGCGCCGTTCAACGTCTTCTCGATGGGATGGGTGATGAGCTCTTCGATCTGCTCGGCCGTGAAGCCGGACGCCTCGGTGTAGACGGTGATCTGCGATGGGGCGAATTCGGGAAAAACATCCAGTGGCGTATTCCAGGCACCCCACACTTCCAGCGCCAGGGCGAGCACGCTGAGGATCACCGCGATATGGCGCCGGCGCACGCAGAGGGAAATCAGCCACTCCATCGGGTCAGTACCGCAGCGTGGCTGTGCCGAGCTCGCGCGCCAGCAGCAAACCGGAGCCGCGCACGACGACGGAAAGTCCCGGCCTGGCGTTCACGAAATAGCCGCTGCCCAAAGGATGGCTGAGATCGATCTGCACGCGCTGGAAGCTGCCCGGCGCGATCTGAAGATAGCACCAGGTCTTCTCTTCGCTCAGCACCACGGCATCCGACGGGATCTGGACGCCGTCGACGGTTGGCCCGACGGGCGAATAGACGAGGACGTGCTCGCCCGCCTGCAGGTCGCTCTTGGAGATGAGCGCAAAGAAGCTGCGCCCTGGAATGGTGGGATCGGCCGGCGCGCTCCACAGATGTTTCGTCGTCCAGCCAACTGGGTCCTGCTGGGCGCTCAGATGCGTCACCGAAATCTCGTCCGGCCGTGCCGCGGTTATGGAATCCAGCGGGAACGTCGCACGGACCAGCGCCACGCGCCCCGAAGTGAGGTCCCGCAGGATCGACGCATCTGCATGCGCGCCTCGCCAGGGCAATTGCGGCCCGAACTGCACGATCTCCTGGCGTTGCGCCAGAACAAGCGCCGCCTGATCCGTCGCCGCCTGCTTCTCGGCGGCATCCAGACTCTGTTTCGACACGGCACCGCCTTGCGCGAACAGCGCGCGGGCGCGTTCGACGTCGGCGCGGCTTTGATGCGCCTCGGCCTGCGCGGTCTCCACCGCGGAGTCCGCCTGTGCGAGTGCCGTCAGGTCGGAGACGACGCCATAGCCGTGAACGCGCGGGGTGTAGCGCGCAGGCTTGAGCGGGACCACGCCGATGCCAAGGCGCGCAATATCGGCTTGGCTCAGAACGACGATGCGACCCGGCTTCGCGCCAAGCGTAGCCGGCGCGCCCGTGCATATCGCAGGCGTGAGAAGCGCAATTGCGACCGCGAATGCGGCACCAGGCGAACGCATCGAGAAACCGGAAATCGACCCCGGATATTTCTAGACTCATGCCTCGGTTAACGGGGGTGAAGCTTGTCCGAAAGGTAAAGATCGGCGGCGACTTGCAAGACGTTAAGACGTTAACGTCCGGCCGGCGCGAGAGTCGTTAATATCGGCAGGCCCCGTTTCAGGGTCAGCGTGACGGGCGTGCGCTCGGCGATATCGGCCAGGCGTGCCCGCTGCTCCTCGCCAAGATCCCCTTCCAGGTGGAGCGTGCGGTCGATCCGCTCCGTCTTATCGGCAGCCCGCGAGAAGTGAAGTTCCACTGTCGCGCGCGTCAGCGGCCATTGCTTGCGGTCGGCATACATCCTGAGCGTGATCGCAGTGCAGGCAGAAAGCGCCGCCAGCAGAAGGTCATAAGGCCCCGGTCCCGCATCGGCGCCGCCGTTGGACGGCGGCTCATCCGCGACGATCCTATGGCCGCCGGCATCGATTGCGGTTGCGTAGTGTGCTGTTTCGATAATCGCTTTCGCGCGCGCCATGGCCTGCTCCGCAAAGTGTCCTGGCCAGCGTGCCGCGTTCCCGCAATGGATTGCAATCGCACGGCCTGCACCTGTATCGACGCCGTTCCCGATCCCGACTACGATTCCCGGGCCTTCACAAAGGGATGACGATGGCGTGAGCGCGGCGGGGCTCAATCTTGGACGGCAGGTCCAGTCCGGGCGCGACCATGTGCGCGGAGGCAAGACGGACAAGGGCGTCATCCGGGTCGTTTCCTACAGCGATTTCCTCTGTCCCTATTGCCGCCGGTTCCGCCAGGTGCTGATGAACCTGCGCCAGGCGTTCGGCGAGCGCATCGAATATGTCTTCCGCCATTTCCCCAACGAGCGCGTGCATCCCGGCGCTACATTCGCGGCGCGCGCGGCCGAAGCCGCCGCCAGGCAAGGCAAATTCTGGGAAATGCATGACCGGCTTTTCGACGAGCCGCCGCCGTTCGGCGAAACGCGCATCCGGGAAATCGCACGCGAACTGGGCCTCGACATGGAAAGGTTCGAGCGCGATCTGGCGGCCGAAGAAACGCTGGCGCGCGTCGAGGACGATCTCAACGAAGCGCGCAAGAACGGCGTGCATGGGACACCCACGATCTTTGTGGATGGCCTGCGCTACGATGGCGCCTGGGATTTCTTTTCGATGGCCGATGCCCTGGAACAGCCGGTATCGGAACGCATCCGCCGCTCCGCGCGAGTCTTCGCCAGCCTGCCCGCCTCCGGCGGTCTTGTCCTGCTCATCGCCGCGGCGCTGGCGCTCGTCTGCGCGAACTCCCCGTTGGCCGGCTACTATCACACGTTCATCGCCTCCTCCTTCGGCATCGGACCGCCGGGCAGCCTGTTGTCTCTCACCATCGGTGACTGGTGCTCCGAAGGCCTGCTGGCGGTGTTCTTCCTGCTGGTTGGGCTGGAAATCCGCCGTGAGATGACGGCCGGCGGATTGGCCGATCCGCGCGCCGCGCTGTTGCCCGTGCTCGCGGCCATCGGCGGCGGCATCGCGCCCGCGCTGATCTATCTTGCCATCAATCGCGGTGCGACGGCGCCAGGCTGGTCCGTGCCCACCGCGACCGACATCGCGTTCGTGTTGGGTATCCTCGCCCTGCTGGGCAACCGCGTGCCAACGAGCCTGCGCGTGTTCATCGCGGCGTTTGCGGTGGTGGACGATATTCTCTCCGTGCTGACGCTCGCCGTTTTCTATCCGCACAATTTCGAAGCGGCATGGCTGGTCGCGGCTGCGGTGGCGATGATTGCGATGTACGCACTCAACCGGACGCACGCATACGCCATCTGGCCCTATCTTCTGTTGAGCGGCGCGTTGTGGTTTTTCCTGCACTCGGCGGGTGTGCATGGCGCGCTCGCCGGCGTGGTCCTTGCCGGATTCTTGCCGACCCGCCCGGCGCCCGATGCGGCGCCACTACTGGCGCAGGCCGCCAACGCGCTCTCGGCGCTCGAATTCACGCAGGCCGAAGCGGAAGAACTCGGCAGGGGCAACGAGGCGGGAAATCCGGTTCTGGAGTGGGCAAGCCGAAACCTGTCCGCAGCCAGCGAACGCCTCCTGTCGCCGGCCGATCGCATCGAACAGGCCGTTGCGCCATGGAGCAACTATCTCGCCTTGCCGCTGTTCGCATTTTCCGCGGCGGGCGTCAGCTTCGCCGCCGACTTCTCGGCGCCGGGCGCGACTGGCGTTTTTCTGGGCGTCGTCCTGGGACTGGTGATCGGCAAGCCGCTCGGCATCGGCATCACGTCCTTGATAGCGGTTCGAACCGGCATTGCGCGCGCGCCCAAGGGTGTGGGCGTGCAGACCTTCATCGGCGCGATCTGTCTGTGTGGCATCGGCGACACGGTCGCGTTGCTCATGGCCGATCAGGCGTTTCCCGCAGGCGGCGATGCCGCCATCGCCAAGATCGGCGTGCTCGTCGGGTCTGCGCTTGCCGCGGCGCTGGGTGCGGCCGTCATCGCAGCCGGGTCAGGGGCAACGATCTCCAGCGAGGAAACGCCGGCGGTGGCGTGATTTGCGGTCAGTAACCGTGCCACACAAAAGCCTGATTGCGCCGCGTGATTATTGCACCCTCGCGCAAGGCATAGCGGGCCTGCAGGCTGCGGCGCCGTATTGGCTTGAATCCATCGGCGCCGATGCATAGTTCCCCCGCCTGAGAGATTTCATGTGAAGCGCGCTTGGGGTTGCGCGTGTTGAGTCGAGGGCGTTATGGCAGACTTTTCTTTTTCCGTAATCGTTGCGTGGTCATTGGCGGGTATATTCGCGCTGAGCGGATTGATTCAACTCGCCGGCCCGCGGTTCATCCGCGAGGCTTATGAGCGCTGGAATTTTCCGCCAAAGTTCTACCGCGTCACCGGCGTTGTCGAATTGATGGCGGCGGCATTTCTCGCCAGTCCCACCACGCGCCTCTGGGGCGTGGCTTTGGCGGCGCTGACCATGTTCGTGGCCATCGTCACGCTGCTCAACAACAAGCAGTACGCCTATACGGTGCCGGGCATCATCATGATGGTAGCGCTCATTCCCGCCTCGCTGTCCGCCGCGTTCTGATCCATCAGGATGCGCAGCCTCGACGCGGGATCGATCTAGTCCATTCGCTGCACGTCGCACCGGCCGGGCAGATATCCCTGTCCACGCCAGACGACCAGCTCCGCATCCGGCCGTGCGCCGCGCGCAAGCGAGATTGCTGACGGCCGACTGATCCGCGAAAAACAATTCAGGATGGCGGCTCTTTGCGTGGGCGAGACGCCCGCCCGGAGAACGATCCATCCGTCGCGGCCTTGAAAATCGCGATCATCGGCAGCGACGGCGAAATTTCGGGGATCATCTCCCGAGACCAGAACCCGGTATCGGCCATCCAGGCCCTGGTCGATCTTGGAGGCATCTCGCCAGCCTGACGACAGGATGAAGTCCCGGCGGCTGTCGGCGACACTTCGTTTGTTGACCTGCGACGCCAGCATCCGCCATTCGTAATTTTCGGCCGTCGGATCGCCGCGCCGGAAGATGCCCGGAAGCGCATCGCCGAGCCACGCCTTCTGGACTTCGCCGCAGAACAGTGCCGCAACGATCACGAACAACGCGGCGGATCCCGCGGCCCAAAGCCCCGGCCATTTCTTGTGTGCGGATTGCTCTGCGAGATATCGGCCCGCCAGGGGAAGAAGCAGAAGCCAGCCCGGCATCGCCCATTGCACCATGCCGCCGTCGCTCCAAAGCGGAACAAACGAAAAGAACAACGCGATCGGAAGACCGAGCCAAAGGACAAACCGGACTCGCGGATCGCCCCCCGTCATCGTGTTCGCGATACCCCGCAGCAGGGGAAACGCGACCCATGGCGTGATCAGCGCAAGCTGGGCCAGCAAGAGTGAAAGAAAAAGACCGGGCCCGAAATGATGGCTCTGCGCCCTTCCGCCCTGGAAACCAAGGGAAACCCAATGATGTTCTACGTTCCACAACAGAACCGGCGAAAACACGATGAGCGCCGCCAGGGCGGCAAACCAGGGGCCCGGCGTGAGGAGCTGCGATCGCCGCTCCGGCGTGACGAGCATGTAGAGAAAAAGATCCGCGGCAAAGAAAATCGCATGATATTTGGATAGAGCCGCAAGCCCGGTCAGAAGACCGGCCGCCAGCCAGCGGCGCAGCGAAAGAGGTTTTCCCTCGCCGATCGGAGCCAATGCCAATGCGGCCGCCAGCAGGAAAAAGTTGAGCGGC
>DATIVW010000082.1:0-7303 GCA_035465595.1 Rhizomicrobium sp.
TGAGCGAGTTCATGGAGAAGCATTCCGTGGCCCGACTCATCGGAGCGCCGCCGGGCTATGTCGGCTATGAGGAAGGCGGTGTGCTCACCGAAGCGGTCCGGCGCCGTCCCTACCAGGTGATACTGTTCGACGAAGTCGAGAAGGCGCACACCGACGTGTTCAATGTGCTGCTGCAGGTTCTGGACGACGGCCGCCTGACCGACGGGCAGGGTCGCACGGTGGACTTCAAGAACACCGTGATCATCTTGACCAGCAATCTCGGCACCGAATTCATGGTGGGCGACGACAACAAGGCGGCGCGGGCCAAGGTGATGGACGTGGTACGCGGGCATTTCCGCCCCGAATTCCTGAACCGCCTGGACGAGATCATCATCTTCCACCGCCTCACGCGGGGGAACATGGACAAGATCGTCGACATCCAGGTCGAGCGGCTGCAGAAATTGCTGGCTGACCGCAAGATCACCATCCATCTCGATGCCAAGGCGCGCGAATGGTTGGCGACCGCGGGCTACGATCCGATCTACGGCGCGCGTCCGCTCAAGCGCGTGATCCAGCGCCGTCTGCAGGACCCGCTGGCGCAGCTTCTGCTCGAAGGACGCATCGGCGACGGCGCGGGCGTGAAGGTGAGTTCCGGCAAGGCGGGCCTTACCATCAACGGGCAAAGCTTCGAGGTCGGTGAAGACGTCTTCGCTCCCGAACCGCCCAGCCACGCGATACACTAACGACAAAGGCCGGAAGGAAACTTCCGGCCTTTTTTATTCCGCCACGACACGCACGAAAGCCATTGCACCATGCGGGCTTGAGCCGTAGCCAGGCACGACATGCGGCGCGATGTCGAAGGCGTAGAGGCCGCCGACGCCGAACTCCCAATGCTCCGCAATGCGGAAATCGCGGATTGCGCCGGCGCTGATGGCGCTTGCGTTTTCCACCGAGCCGGTGCCGGACAATTCGTTGTTCTGTTCCCACTCCGCGCGGGCGAACAGAGTCCACAGATCGGCGGGCTTGTATTCGGCCTCGGCGAGGAGACCGTTGAGATTGGCGCCATCGCTCTCCTTCTTGAGGCCCCAGGCAATCGTCGCGGCGAGCGAACTATCCTCACCGAGCGGCTTCACATAGGTCGTGCTCGCGGTGAAGCGGTTCTCATTGAGAGCCGGTTCAAGCTGCTCCGGGCTCTTCAGGTAGCCCCATGATGCCTGCAGCGACCAGTTCGGGTCCGGATTCCAAGAGAACCGCACCGCCGTGGAGTCGAATTTCGGCGTGTCGAAGTCGTAGCGGTTCTGGTCCGGCTCACGGCCGGTGAATTGCGAGGCCTCGATCTTCCAGTCGCCGCTGACGAAGCCCGCCGTCATCACGCCGAAGGTGATATGCGTGGAGTCGAGCCAGTGATGGGTGATCGGCGCGTCCGGAATGTCCACGCCGCTCGCGCGGTGCATGAATGCGGACGGGCCCAGCGCCGGTTCGCCAGGATAGCCGGCATAGAGGAACACGCTCTCGTCATCGCCGAACTTGTGCGCATAAGTGCCGGACAACTCCATGAAAAGGTCGTGCGGGTGCTGCCGGTCGATCAGCGGCGTCGCGCCGTTTGCCGTTTCGCCCGTTGCGAACAGCAGCGGGTAGCCGCTCTTGCCCATGAAAGGATCTGGCGAGAGCATCGCGCGGAACTGCAGTGTATCGCTTTCGCCGAAATCGCGCCGCGCCATGCCCATCAGCATGCCCGCAAGGAATAACTTGTCGTCGCCGCGCGGCCGGCTTTGGGTGTCGTAGATGCCCCAGAGCGTCAGGTGGCCCATCAGCATCCAGTCGCTTGCCATCACATGAATGCCGTTGTGCTCGGCGGCATCGGGCTGCCAGCTTGTGCCGGAAGCATCGCGCGTCATGGGATAAGACCCGAGCACGCCGGTCGATGACATGCCGTGCATATCCATGTGGCTCATGTCCATTCCTGACATATCCATGCCGGACATGTCCGATTGCGCATAAGCGGAAGGCGCCAGCAGACAGAGGCCCAGAGCGACAGCCGCGTGTTTCATCAATGCATGTCCATGTGATCGTGGTCGTGATGGGCGCCGCCGGACGTGACGACGGCCTTGTATTGCGTGGGCGAAAGCGATGGCAGCTTCTGGAGGAATGCGACCATGTTCCAGATTTCATCGTCGCTATGGGTGACGCCCCAGGCCGGCATGCCGGACATCCGTATGCCGTGCTTGATCGTCCAGAACTGTTCGCGCGGGTCTTCATCCCTCATCTTCCAGAGCAGCGGCGGCTTTGGATTCATGCCCGGCCGCATTTCATTCTCGGCCATGCCGGGAGCGAGATGGCAGGCGGTACACATGGCGTCATAGTCCGCCGCGCCATCCGCAATCCGGTGCGGATCGGCAAGCGCCGGCACGACGATCCCGCCAATCCGGCTTTCGATGGAGCGTTCGCGGACGGCGGCGATGAGGGCCTTCGTCGTTTCATAATGCGGCGCATCGGCCGCCACATTGTAGAGCCCGGCAAGCGCGATGATCGCCGCCACGGCCACTGCCATAATCGCTGCGGCGATGGCGCCCGTCAGCAGCAGGCGAACTTCCCGTGACATGAATGATCTCCCGATCGCGATACCCTATAGGGCCAGTCGATCCGGAACAATAAAAGGCCGGAGACTCGGCCTTGCACTTGAGTTCAAAGAAAGAGTTCAGTCCTTCGCGGCGCGCAGATCGCCGCCGGTGTCGGCGACTTTGCTTTCCAGCGGCATCGCCGCCATCTCGGTCAGCAGGTGCTGGCGCTCGTTCTTGAAGGCCACCAGCTCCTTGCCGGAGAGGCGAATGCCCTTGGCGATCTTCACCGTCGTGGGATTCACCTGGTTGGCGCCAATAAAGATTTCGTAATGCAGATGCGGTCCCGTCGTCAGGCCGGTGTTGCCGCTATAGGCGACGATCTGGCCCTGGCGCACATGCGAGCCCTTGTGGATGCCCGGCGCGAAACGCGAGAGGTGGCCATAGCCGGTCGAGTAGCCGTTGCCGTGGTTGATCTTGAGGAAGTTGCCGTAGCCATTCCCCCAGCCCTCGGTCACCACCGTACCGCTGCCGGCGGCCATCACTGGCGTTCCTACCGGCACGCCGAAGTCGATGCCCTTGTGCATGCGGCTGTAGCCGAGCACCGGATGGAAGCGCATGCCGAAGCCGGACGTGATGCGCGCGCCGTCCACCGGCGTCTTCATCAGCATGCCTTTGGCGCTTTGTCCGTTGGCGTCGAAATAATCGGGGCCGTCCGGTCCTTTCGGATCGAAGCGGTAAAGCGCGATGGTGCGGCCGCCAATCTTCATCGCGGCATATTTGATGTCGCCCTGTTTCGCGGCCTGCCCATCGGGCGTGTAGTAGTAGGAGTAGAGAACCTCGAAGGAATTTCCCGGCTTCAGGTCGCGCTGGAAGTCGACTTCGTAGGAGAACATCTTGATCATCTGCACGACGACGTCGGCGGGAATGCCGGCCTGCATCGCGGCGAGATAGAGCGAGGAGTCGATCGTCGCGCCGGCGCGATGGACCCTCTCCTTCAGTTCCTTGACCTGGTCCTGCGCCGTGAAGGCGCCGTTCGCGCCGCGCGCGATCGTGACTTCGTGCTCCACCGACGGGGAGAAGGTCACCGAGAGCAGCTTGCCCGCGGGTGTCGGCGCTGTGTCCACGACGGCGTCGGAGAAATCGCTGTCGGCGTCTTCCGCGCCGGGCGGCGGTGCGTATGTGATCTGCGCCACGTGGGTGTTCTGCGGCGGAGCCGGGGGCGTCACCAGCTCGTGCGGCGTCGCCTGGAAAGTAAGGTCGAAGGATTGTCCCGCGCGCAGCGAGCGGACGTCGAAACTCCTGGCGAGCGCGACGACGGCGGCATTCGCGTCGTCATCGGAAACGCCGGCATCGGTCAGTGCGCCGACCAGCGTGTCGCCCGGGTCCATTGTGATGGTGCGTGTTTCGATGCCGCTGTCTTCGGTGGCGCCGGAACGTTCCGTGGCGAGCGAATAATCGAGCGGCGATGCGCCGGAATGGGTGAGCGGAGAAACCTGCTGCGAGGAGCCCAGCGGCGCGAAAGAGGCGTAGCTCGCGCTTCCGCCAGTCTGCTTGGCGAGGCGCAGGAACAGCTCATAAGGCATCAGCGAGCGATCGCGCGACGGGCGGCCCACGCCGTCCATCGGAATGGTTCCGGCGGCCAGCCAGGCTATGGAGCCTGCGACCAGCGCGGTCACGGATGTGGACACCAGGGCCCAGCGTCCATCGGTGGACGAAAGCACGGACGCGGCGTTACGTGTCGAATTGCGCCACTGCGACAAAAAGTTCGCGAACGGCGCGGTGGCGTGGCGAGGGTCCACGTCATCTCCTCTTTTTTTAAGCACCGGCTTGGGAATCACGCCCCGAGCCCCTCTTTTTGCCCTGCCGAAGCAAGGCGCTGCATATAGCCTGACCATGATTAGCGCCGTCAACCGTTACGGGCGCGTTAACTGCATCCTGAAACGAATCGGGACACGCGCCGCCATTAAGGTTTGATCCGCAAGCCGCGCGCCAACCTGTCGGTGCCGTTAAGAGATTCAGGAAGAGGTTCGCGCGCCGGTCCGGCGAGGGAAGCGGTCTGGGCGGGCTTCGACCTGGTGCGCGTAGCGCCGGGAGAGAGCGTGATAGACGCCTTCGCGGCACACCATTTTGGACGACGCATTGGCGATGAGGGCCGCCGCCATCAGCGGAACCAGCATCTGGTGGTTGTCCACCATCTCCGAAACGATGACGAAACTGGTGATCGGCGCCTGCACCACGCCCGCGAAATAACTGACCATGCCAATCAGGACGACCGCACCCATCGGCGCGGACGGAAAGATGCGCGCGACGTCCGCGCCGAAGCCCGCGCCCACAGACAACGATGGCGAGAAGATGCCGCCGGGAATGCCGCTCACGGATGACAGGACTGTCGCGAGAAATTTCAGGGGCGTGAATTGCCAGCCCAAATGATTGACGCCGTGTACGAGCCCGCGCGCTTGCGCATAACCCGTACCCCAGATTGTATCTCCGGAAAGATACCCGCACACCGCAACCGCCAATCCGCAGGCGGCGGCAAAGAGTACAGGATGGTTTTTCATCCAGCCTCCGATGCCGCCGGGAACCTGCCGCGGAACTTCGATCAGTATGCGCGCAAAACAGCCTCCGAAAAGTCCGCCCAGAACGCCGCACAGTGGCACGCATAGCCAGTCGCTGAAGGAGCCCAGCATCTCGGCGGTCGAGCCGAAGTAGGTGTAGTCGCCCAGCAAGGCGAGCGACGTCATTCCGCCGAGGATCACCGCGCCGATGATGAGGCCGGACGTGCGAACCTCGAAACTTCTGCTGATTTCCTCGATGGCGAAAACAATACCGGCGAGCGGTGTGTTGAAGGCGGCGGCGACACCGGCGGCGGCGCCCGCAAGAATGAGTCCGGGCTGGCGCCTGGGTGTGAGGCGGCCGATCTCGAACATGAGCGATGCGCCAACCTGCACGGTCGGTCCCTCGCGGCCGATGGAGCCGCCCACCAGCAGCCCCAGCAACGTCATCAGGATCTTGCCCACGGCGGCACGCAGGCTGACGAGACGCTTGCGTTCCTCAGGCGTTTTGAGTGCGCGCGCCGCGATCGCCTGCGGAATGCCGGAGCCGCCGGTGTTCGGGAAATAGCGATCGGTAAGCCAGGCAATCAGCCCGAAACCCAGTGGCGTCAGCGCGAAGGCGATGTAGGGAACATGCCGCTCGATCTGCTGAAAATCATGCATCGCCATGTCGGCAGCGCGCGCCAGCCCCACGGCGGCGAGGCCGACAATCAGCGCGCCGCCTGTGAAGATCAGCCGCCGTTGCCAGCGTCGCGAGAGAACGCGGGCAATGCGGAGGTGGCGCCGGAGAACGAACATGCACCCTTATAGCGGGTGAAACGGCCCTGAGAACCGCGACCCATAGCGCATGTGTCGCGGCAAAAAAAGCGCGCCGGGGAGGTTGTCCTCGGCGCGCCATGATTCGTCTCGGATGAAGGGGGGATTACAACCGGACGAGAAGATGCTCGGCGATGCGGGCATGAAGCGCACCGACGCCGCGGGCAATATGCAGCACCACGAAGAACAGCAGGAGCCCGATGACGGCCAGGACGATCAGGCCCGGCGCGGTCTGCAGGAAGTGCTGCAGGAACGGGTTTTCTTCCATCTGGATATTCACGTGCCCGGTGATGAGGCCGGCGAGCGCGCCGCCGGTGACGCCGATGGAGCAGGCGAGGCCGACCACCGCGATCACGAAATAGGCGACGCCCAGCGGCAGCATCAGCAGCAGATAGAGCATCGACGACCAGGTGCGGATGTCGGACAGCGCGTCCTTGATGCGCGCCCACACCGTCTCTTCGCCCTGTGTGGTCGGCGGCAGGCGGCGCGGCATGCGCACGCCCAGAAGCGCTTCGACGATGCGGCCCTCGACATGCGCAAGGACGCGCACCGAGCCCACGAAGAGCAGGGCGAACGGAATGCCGATGATCAGGATGAACAGGCCCACCGAAAGGGAAAGGCCGGTGACAACCCAGGTGAAATAGAAGATGCCGGTCGCCAGCGACAGCAGCATGTAGACCAGCGCGCCATAGGTGCGCGGATCCGAGAGCACGTTGAAGAATCCGTAGGGCCGCTCTTCCTGCGGCATGTCCGATTTGGGGAAGGGCCCCGATAATGTCGCTTCCATCGACTTGTACTCCTCCGCGATTTCCGCTGGCGTTCCGTATGTCTCGACGACGGAAGCCAGCACCTCCGCTTCGGGTACGCCTGGATTCTGCGCGATCTCGTTGCGCAGATGCTCCTCACAATCGTTCAGCGCATCGACGATCAGGCCCGGCGGGCACTTTTCGGCTCGCAGCGCTGTTGTCAGCGCGTTCAGGTATTCCCTGACTGTCTCAGGCTGTTGGCTGATAGGCATGCTGGCTCCCGCCGGCCTTCAGTGCGTCATCCACGAATTCGCGCATGTCTTTCCATGCGCCTTGCCAATCGTTGAGCGCCTGCAGGCCCTCATTCGTGATGTTGTAGTAGCGGCGCGGCGGGCCGAACGCGGATGCTTCCACCCGGCTTTCCAGAAGGCCCAGCGAATTCAGGGACCGCAGGACGGGATAGATCGCGCCCTGCTTGAAGATCAGTCCGCCTTCGCCTTCCGCCTTCACGGCTTTGGCGATTTCGTATCCGTACATTTCGCGTCCGGCGCGGGCGAGTACAGCCAGCAGGACGAGCGATGAAAGCCCGGCCATGAGTTCTTTACGGAATTTGCGCGTGTATTGGGTTTCCTCAGTCACGACGCGCCTT
>DATIVW010000083.1:0-12272 GCA_035465595.1 Rhizomicrobium sp.
CTGGCGCTCGGCGCGCACACGCACCGGCGCGCCGTGCTCGATGGCAAGCGGCTGGCCATTGAGATTGTAGGCGAGGACGGTCTGAGGATGCGTGGCCTCCACCATGTCGAGGCTCTCGTAATAGAAGTCGCTGTCGTTCACACCGTCGCCGTCGCTGTCGGCCATCGGGTCGGCGCAATAGAAGACGACATATTTCGCGTTCGGCTTCACGCCCGCGAGCGCGAGGATCTGCGCCATCGGCGTTCCGGTCCATTCGCCGATGCAGGACCAGCCTTCCACGCAGTCGTGCCGGGTGATCTGCGTGCGCGACGGCATCTTGCGCAACTGCTCCATCGACAGCGACAACGGATGCTCGACGAGGCCGCCCACCGTGATGCGCCAGTCGGCGAAGTTCTTCTGCGCGTGTTCGCGGTATTCCTGCGTGCCGGGATCGAGCGTGCCGTTGGAGCGGAAGCTGGGTGCGATGTCGGCCTTGGTGAATTCCTGCGCCAGTGCGTGATCGCCCGCGAACAGCCGCTGGATGCGCTTGGTCAGCGCTTCGGCGCTGCGCAGAAGAGGATCGGCCCAGGGCTGCTGCGAGATGGAATCGCATCCGGCCAGCGCCAGCGTGCCGACGCCGGCCAGCCCACGCATCAGGAAACCGCGGCGTGTTGCGCCCTCAGCCATGACGGCCCTGCTCGATCTCGTAGCGGCCGGTGATCATGGAACGGAGGTTGTTCCAGGTGCCCGACAGCACGACCATCACGATGTGCACGATGAAGAACAGCACGAAGGAGAATGCGCAAAGGAAGTGGATCGTGCGTGCGCTTTGCCGGCCTCCGAACAGCCACGGCAGGAACGGAAACGCCGTGTCCAGCGTCGGCGACATCGTCAGGCCCGTCAGCACGATCAGCGGCGCGATGACGAAGATCACGGTGAAGTAGGTGAGGCGCTGGATTCCGTTGTAGCTCTTCGCCGCCTCGCCCTTGGGAAATTGCAGCCGGGCGTGATGCGCGATCTCTGTCGGCAGTCCGGTGAAGTCCTTCGCTTTCGGTTTCAGATCGCGCGCGAAATGGCCGCTATAGACCGCAAGCCCGGCGAAGATCACCCCGTTCGCCACGAACAGCCACGCGAAGAAGAAGTGCCACAGCCGCCCCATCGCCAGCCATTGCGGGCCGGGGATCGTCGCCCAGGAGGGAAAGCCGCGCACTGCCCATTGGCCGTCCACTTTCGAGGCGCCGAGCCATCCGGAGCTGTCGAACTGCCAGGACCCGATCTTTGTCACGCCCTTCAGCGAACCGTCGTCGTTCTGCTGCGCGGTCATCGAGACCCAGGGATGATCGAAGTCGGACTGGTTTCCCCAATAAAGAGCCGAATGGGCGTTGAAGATCTGAAGCCCGCTCATCAGCATCACCGTGAGCACGACGACATTGGTCCAGTGCGTGATGCGCACGAACAAGGGGTGACGGAAGAACCAGACCTTGGGATCGTCCGGATTGCTGTTCGCGCCATATTTCAGGAAGTTCAGGATCCAGGACCCGATACCCCGCGTGGCGTGATCATTCGCCGGCTCACTCGCGATGGTCATGCCCATGTCCCTGGATTCGACGCGCCACTATAGACCCGCCGTCATCCCTTTACGCTGTGCAGTCAGGCTTCGTTACACAGGATTGTTTAGAATTCCGGCTTCACGCCGCCCTTTTCCACGGTGGCGGAGGCGACCGTGGCCTTGCCGGCCGCGTCGGTCAGCACCTGCGCCACGACATAAACGCCGGGTTTCACAAGGTCATGGCGATAGGGAACGATGGCGACGATGGGTGTCTGCGGCGTCACGTCCACCACCGACGTGCCGGTGCATCCGGGTTTGCCCGGCACGGCGAGGCCCGCGCACTTGCCATCCACCATTCCCGCGCCGTGATAGGTGACGTTGAGCTGCCAGTTTCCGCCGCCGGCCGTGACCGTGCCGTTGGTCATGCTGCCGGCCATCATCGGCGCCTTTTGCGCGGTGGTGACCGTCCCGTTCGTCATGCTGCCCATGCCGGAGGAGGTCGTGGCGGTCGACGGATGATGCGGCCACGGATACTGCCCCTCGCCCAAACCGGCGAGCGGAATGACGTGAATCTCCTGCGCGCTCAGATGTCCGTCCTTGCCCGGCACCGCCGTGATGCCGACGAAGTCGGTCGGCTTGAGCTGGCTGAAGCTGCGCTTCTCGACGGTGGCGAAACGTGTCGCCAGCGTGACGGTTCCTGTGAAGTCCGAACCTGCATCCGTCTTGATCGTCATCGACTTGGCATCGAGCGCCTCGATCGTTCCGCGCACGAGAGCCGTTTTCGGCGCGGCAGCCGGCGCATCGGCGGCAATTGCGACGGACGGCAGCAATGGCGATGACAGGGCGAACAAAGTCGCGACAAGAATGCGCATCGTGAAACCTCTTCGGTGAAAAATTTGTGACATGAACATTCCGGCAATACCGACAAGCTGTCAATTCGTGTGCGGATCGTCGTTCCACGCAATCGTACCCGTGCATTTTGCGCTTGCGAACATGCGTCGCAATGCATGCATCATACGAAAAATATTGTGAGAAACGTGACCGAAAATTCTCTTTACTCTACGCGCTTCGTCACTAGTTTGGATCACAGAGCGGGGGCTCAATCGATGGAGCTTTCAGTGCCCGCTTATGAAATCAACTATCGCCACGGCGATGGATCGCTCACCGCCAAGATCGAAACCCACTGCGCCTGCGACAAGGACGCCAAGATTCTCGCGCACGCCATGAAGATGGATGGGGTGCGCCAGATCGAGGTGTGGCAGGGCGACACGCTCATCTACGCCCGGCCGCTGGACCGCGCCGGAAGGGTCCCCATCGCGGACGGTGTCCACTCTTCGCTGTGATGGTGGCACCTTCCCTTGGGTCCGGGGGCGTGGCACCTTTCCCGCCAGGATTCACTGGAGGGATGGACCATGAAGACATTTGCCAAGCTTGCCGCCGCCGCGGCGATCGCCGTTTCGTTTTTCGCGGCACCGGCACAGGCGTCGGATACGAGCGAGCTTCTCGCGCATGCCAACGCCACCGTCACCACGCTTCGCCACGATTCGGTGTTCGGCGATGCGCGCCGCAACCTGCGCGGCGCCCGCGCGGTTCTGATCTTCCCGTCGCTCGTGAAGGGCGGCTTCATCTTCGGCGCCGAGGGTGGCGACGGGGTTCTGCTCGCGCGCACGCGCCACGGCTGGTCCAGCCCCGCCTTCTACTCCATGGGCTCCGCCTCGTTCGGCTTCCAGGCCGGGTTGCAGGACGCCCAGGTGGTGATGGTCATCATGACCGACAGGGCGCTGCGGGCGATCGAACGCAGCAAGTTCAAGTTCGGTGCCGGCGCCGGCCTCACGGTCGTGACCCTCGGCGCGGGCGTGGAAGGCGCCACCAGCGCCAATGGCAGCGGCGACATCGTGGTGTGGTCCAAATCAAAGGGCATCTATGGCGGCATCTCGATCAACGGATCGGTCGTGGCGCCGGAAAGCGACACCAACGCGGAGTTCTATGGCCGCGACGTCGACGTGAAGGACATCCTGTCCAACAGCGTGAGAAATCCTGCCTCGCGACGCCTGCAGTCCAATCTCGGCGCGGCGTTCTAGAGCACGGTCAAGAATCGGAAAGAGCGGCGGTGGCGACACCGCCGCTTTTTTTTCAATCGCGCGCCGCGGCGATGATTTCGCCGCCATGCGGCTTCTGCAACAGGATCGCGGTCTTGAGACCGGCCGGCGGGGGCGGCAAGGCGAATTGCGCAGGCTGCCCATGCCATTCGCCAAGCTTCGTCAAAACATGCACGACGTTGACCTGCGGCTGGGTCGTGCCGGAATTCTCGCCGCGGGAAATCGGCACCCGCACGACGTGCGGATCGTAGCGGACGAGCCAGACATCCGCGTTGCCCTGCCCGGCATCCACCGATGCCGCGCCGCCGTTCAGGTGAATCGCGGGCACGCTTGTGCGGCTGCTTTTCGCGACAAGATTTTCGATATCGGAGCGCACGTTGCCGACCGCATCCAGGCGCCCATCGACGACGATTTGCGGCGTGAACGGCCCGCTTTCATGCAGCGGCGGCTCGTAATCGCGCTGGCGCTGGGTGAAGACTTCCTGGTCGAAGGTGTCCTTCCAGCCGAGATAATCCCAATAGGTAACGTCAAAGCTCAGCGCGAGCACGTCGGGCCGGCTGGCGATGGTAATGAGGTTCGCGTTCGCCGGCGGGCAGGACGAGCAGCCCTGGCTGGTGAACAGCTCCACGACGGCGGGGTTCTGCGCGGTGGCGGCCTGCGCCGATGCGCCGGAAAGAAAGCCAAGCGCGGCAAGAGCAAACAACAGTCGCATGAGACATATCCAGCAGGGCGGCGTCTCTTATACGCCCTGCCGCCTGCCTTCGTTACGCTGCGCCGGCCGTGCCCTGGTAAAATCTACGCGAAGATCTGCCAGGCGAGATTGGCGACGATATTGCTGCCCCAATGCTTCAGCGGCGGCAGGCGGTCTTCCCATTCCTGCAGGCGCATCTCCGGCGACTGGGCGCGCGGGAAAATATAATCCTCGCGCCGATAATTGGCGTGGGCGCCGGCATACTGGACGCCGGCACGCACGATCGGCTTTTCGCCGGTGAGATCGTTGGCAGGCGCCATTTCCCTGCGTTTCGCGGCTTTGGTCTTTTGCATCGTTTCGCTCGTTTCTGCCCCTCCGGGCGGAACAACGCGCGAATCGCGAAAAAGGTGCCGCGTCACAAACGCAGTCGGCGAAGCCTGTGGCCGCAAAGGCGCAGCAAGTTAACTTTTATTGTAGCTATTCCATAAAAGAGACAGCCGGTTCAGCCGCATGGGCCACCCGGCGGGCGCGCCGTTCGCAGGACTCCTCCATTTCCTTCTTCCATTGCGCGCGCAGCCTGGCGCGGGGGGTCGCATAACGGGCTTCGAGGAATTCCGATCCCACCACCCTGTCCGTGCGGAAGTGGCGGAAGCCGTTGCGCAGTTCGCACCAGGCCACGATCAGGCGCACCGCCTCCCAGTAGCTGAGCGCGATCGGCCAGATGACGCGCCGCGTCTCCTCGCCATTCTCGTCGCGATAGACCAGCGCGATCTTGCCCTGGGCGCGGATGGCCGTGCGCACGCGCGCGATGTCGATCGTGTCGGGCGGCGGCGGCGGCCGTGAGCTTGCGGTGGCCAGCGCCGGCTCCATCAGCAGCGGACGCAGATGCTCGGGGATCACGACGCCGATCTTGGCGACGAGATCGCCCGCGGCGCGCGCCAGCACCGGATCGGCGCGGCCCATCACCCATTGCGCGCCCAGCATCGCCGCTTCGATCTCGTCGGGCGTCAGCATCAGCGGCGGCATGTCAAAGCCGCCTTCCAGCACATAGCCGATGCCGGCCTCGCCGCGGATCGGCACGCGGTCCGCCATCAGCTGCGCGATGTCGCGATAGGCGGTGCGCAGCGAAATCTCCAGTTCCTCGGAGATCTCGTTGGCCGTCGTCGGCCGTTTCTTGCGCCGCAGGATCTGGATGATCCGGAAAAGCCGATCCGCGCGTCTCATGGTGTGTTTTCCATGCTGCCAACATCCCGCAATGCTGCTGACACCATGCTGTCAGCAGCGTGGCAGTAAGAAAAGGGTCCATAGGAGGAGCAGAAAATGATCACACTTCACGGCTTTGGCCCGGCCTTTGGCCTTCCCGACCCCAGCCCGTTCGTCATGAAGACGGAAATCCAGCTGAAAATGGCCGGTATTCCCTATCGATTCGAGCGCGCGGCGCCGCCGCAGGCGCCCAAGGGCAAGATTCCCTTCATCCAGGTCGGCGCGCACCGCGTTGGCGATTCCACCTTCATCCGCGCCCATATCGAAAAGCACCATCATTTCGATTTCGACGCGGGGCTTTGCACCGCCGAGCGCGCCCAGGCCTGGGCCATCGAACGGATGCTGGAGGACCATCTCTATTTCGCGCTGCTGCAGCATCGCTGGATGGATGACGAGAACTGGTACAAGGGCCCGTCGCATTTCTTCGACGGCGCGCCCGAAGGCGTGGCCAGGGATGCGCGCGAGCGCACGCGGGCCAAGCTGGACGGTCACGGTCTCGGCCGCCATGGCCACGATGAGATCGCCGAGCTTGCCGATCGCTCGCTCGCATCGCTTTCCATCATTCTGGGCGACAAGCCCTACGTGATGGGCGAGAAGCCGACCGGCGTGGATGCGACCGCGGCGGCAATGACTGCCTCGGTGCTGACGCCCTTCTTCACCGGAGAAATCCGCAAGCGCGCGGAGCGCCACGCCAATCTCGTCGCCTATCGCGACCGGATGCTGGCGCAGTATTATCCGGACTTCGCAAAGCAGCAGGCGGCGTGACGCCAAAAAAGCAGGCCGCAGAAGATGGAGGCGGCCGGCATGTCCGCGCCGGTCGCCGCCGTCTTGCGCGGCCTCAGCCACTACGCAAAGACATAGACGCCGTTATTTCACATATCTATCGAACCAGCCGATGCCGCGATCAGGCGGCGAACAATGCCCGGAATTTGCTTTCGCCGGAACGGGAGAAAAGCACGGCGCGGCTTTTCCGGTCGCGCATGGCCCAGCCTTCGTCGTAGATGCGGTCGAGCAGTGCGGCGCCCAGGCTGCCCGCCAGATGGCTGCGCCGCTGGCTCCAGTCGAGGCAGGATTTGCACAAAGGCCTGCGGCTCTGTGTGAGGACGGAGAGATCGATCCCCAGTTCGCGCAGGAAGCCTTCGCCCTTGCGCGTCAATTTTACATCGTCTCCGCGCGCGGCGATGACGCCCTTGCGCGCCAGGCCATCGAAGAGTTCCACGCCCATTTCACCGGCGAGGTGGTCGTAGCAGACGCGCGCCTTGCGCACCTGCGGGTCGGAGGGACCGGGCCGCGTGCGCAAGTGCCCCGCGCGCGCCGCCACGCCCATCATCTTCTCCAGCATGTCGGCGACGTCGCTGCCCGCAAGCCGGAAATAACGATGCCGCCCCTGCTTGACGCCCGCGATCAGGCCGCCGTTTTCAAGCTTCGCCAGATGCGAGCTCGCCGTCTGCGCGGTGATGCCCGCTTCATTGGCAAGCTCGGTGGCGGTCAGCGCCTTTCCGCTCAGCAGCGCACCCAGCATGTTGGCGCGCGCCGGATCCCCCGCGAGGGCGGCGATCGGCGCGATGGAAGGACCTTCTTTCATACTTCGACGGTAGACGAAGCATCCACGCCGACGCAAGCGCTATCGTTTGTTCATGAACAACAGCAATCATCCGCATCGCCGCACGGTGATGCGCTGGGGAGCGCTTGCGAGCCTGCTCGCGGCGTTGCCCTGGACCAGAGCATTTGCGAGCGAGGAGAAAGCCATGAACGTCGTCTGCCACATCCGCTACGAGCTTGATCCCTTCAAGCGCGACCAGTTCGAGGAATATGCGAAGGTGTGGCTCACCGCGATCCCGCAATGCGGCGGCGCGCTCATCGGCTATTTCATGCCGAACGAGGGCACCAACTTCGAAGCCCATGCCCTCATCGGCTTCGACACGCTCGCGGCTTACGAAACCTATCGCGCCAGGCTGCGCACCCATCCCGCCAGCAAGGCCAATTTCGAGTTCGCGCAGCGCGAGAAATTCATCCTGCGCGAATATCGCGATTTTCTCCGGCAGGTGGCGGCCTGAATGAAGCAGCAGGCCATCATCTTGCAGGGGAACGGCCCCGGATTGCTGGTCAGACGCCAGCAATCCGCGGGTCCGCCGGTGCTCTATGTTCACGGCGCGACATTCCCGTCGGCGCTGTCGGCGGGCTACCGCTTCAACGGGCGCTCCTGGATGGACGACTGGAACGCGCGCGGCTTCGACGCCTGGGCTTTCGACTTCGCAAATTATGGCGGCTCGGATCGCTACGGCGATGATGCGGGAGGCGACGCCCTGCCCGGCCGCGCGCCGGAAGCGTCCGCGCAGATCGCACGTGTCGTTGATTACATCGCGTCCGCCACCGGCCATTCCGTCGTGGCCATCGTCGCCCATTCGTGGGGATCGATACCGGCCGCGCTGTTCGCCGTGCAGAATCCGGAGGCGGTGAAAGCGCTCTGCCTGTTCGGGCCCATCCTGCGGCGCAACGGCAAGGTCGAGGCGCCGCGCGAGAAGTGGCGCCTCGTGACCATCGAGCAGCAGCTGGCGCGCTTCATCGCCGATGTGCCGCAAGGCCATCCGCCTGTCCTGATCGAACCGGAACTGGAGACATGGGGACCGGCCTATCTCGCCAGCGAGCCGGGCGCATCGCTCCGCGTGCCGGCGGCGGTGAGACTTCCCAACGGCCCCGCCGCCGACATCGCGGGCGCATGGTCCGGCGACCTTGCCTACGATCCGCGCGACATTCGCTGCCCCCTGCTCTGCGTGCGCGGTGAATGGGATTCGCTTTCGACCGACGCCGACGTCGCATGGCTGCGCACGCGCGCGCCGGCCTGCCGCGACGCGAAGATACCCAAGGGCTCCCATCTCATGCATCTGGAGCACAGCCGCGACGGCCTCTTTGCCGCCACGGGTGAATTCCTCAGGGAGACGGCATGATCGCGGTCATCTTCGAAGTCTGGCCCAACGACCGCGAGGCTTATCTCGACATCGCGGCGAAGCTGCGCCCCCTGCTGGACGGCATCGACGGCTTCATTTCCATCGAGCGTTTCGAAAGCCTGGCCGAGAAGGGAAAGCTTCTCTCGCTCTCGTTCTGGCGCGACGAAGAGGCGGTCGCCGCCTGGCGCAACAGGCGCGAGCACCGCGCGGCGCAGGCCGCGGGCCGAAGCAGCGTCCTGCGCGATTACCGCCTGCGCATTGCCGGCATCGTCCGCGACTACGGCCTGAACGATCGCGAAGAAGCGCCGGCGGACAGCCGCATCGCTAATCCGACGTCTTGAGCACGCCGTCGGGCTTGCTGAACATGGTTTCGTTGAGCCTGATCGTGCCCGGGTTCTCGTGCTCGACGATGTTCATCAGCGCCTTCAAGTCGAGCACCTGGATCTGGCGATAGCTGCGCGCGAGGATGCCCTCGTCGATCAGAATGCCGATCTCCTTGTTGATGGTCGGCCGGGACTTGCCCAGCATCGCTGCGATGTCTTCCTGGGAAATGCCGACCGGGACGCGCGCGCCATTGCCGTCTCCGGTCTGTCCGCGCGCCCAATACAGGATGACGCGCGCGAGCTGGCAACGCACCGAATTGGCGGTGCGCATGTAGGTGTTCTCGAATTCCCGGCGCAATTGCCGGCAGAGCATGAGAACGACGTCGAGATAGCGCTCGGGATTCCGCGCAAACACGTCCATCAGCGTCTGGCGCGCGATGAAAAGCATCTCGCTTTCGCCGCTGGCCGTGGCATCGAATACTGACGGGAAGCCGTCGAGCGCGGCGATATAGGAGATCGACTGGCCGGGCATCAGGTAATCGGCGATCAGGATCTCGTCGCCATGCCGCGGACGCTGAGCAACGAAGCTGCCGCTCGCCACGATGCACAGATGAGGCGAGGACACGCCGCGCTCAAGCGCGGTCTCGCCATCGACATATCGGCGCAACTCGGCGCCTTCCATGAGATTGTCGATCAGCGGATCGGGCCAGGACGAGAAGAGATGCGTCCGCTTCAGAATATCCCGGATTCGAGCACTGGCATCGCTGACAGTTGTACTCACGCCATTCCGCCCCCGTGCTTCACCGTGCTTCACCGTGCTTTTCTTGTGTTGATGCCCACTCCTTTTCAGGACTTTGGCACCATTTACAGCTGGAAGTCTTGATTTGCCCAGTACTGCGGAAGTATTCGCCTCCAGCACAAAAAACAAGTATTATGTCCCAAACTAACGGAACTTGTGCCACTTTTCCAAGAATACTTTTGCCGGCAGCCGTGATTGTTCGGAACCGCACAGAACACTGCCAGTTAGTTAGTTAGTTAGTTAGTTAGTTAGTTAGTTAGTTTGAATGAAGCCCTGGCGCGCTAGTTCGCGCTGTCAACGCCGCGCGGCATCGTTTGGAAATCCTAGAAGCTGAAGAAGCTGAGCAGGATCCAGCGGGCGTTGCTGTCCGGCGCGTAGATGGGAAGCGCCGTCAGCTCCTGGCGCAGGACTTCGCGGCGGTTGTCGACGAGGACCTGCTCGATGATGCCCGGGCGGTTGCGCGCGATCGCTGTGCGCGCGCCGGCGAGCAGCATTTCCCGCGCGCGCCGTTCGCCCGTGACTGCCTCCGACATCAGCGCCCCGTCGGCTTCGTGCCCGAAATAGCCTGCCATCGCCGAGCCAGCGAGCCGGATGCGCGCATCGGCCCAGTCGCGGACGGGTTCGGCGACGGTGAGATCGGGCATCAGCGCGGCAATGTCGCTTGCGGGAACATCGCGCCCCATGCGCATGCCGCCGCGCGCTTCGCAGGCCTGCCAATATGCGATGAGGCGGATCGTGGAGGGATGCGTCGGCATGTTGATGCCGCGCATGCGGTGTTCCAGCTCGCGGTACGAACGCTCGATTTCCTGTCCCGACGCGATCGCCATGACACCCATCCAATCCCCGGCGCGGGGCCGATCATGGCGCAGGGCCGTTTCGGGGGCGTTAATAAATGCCAGACATGTGGAGGCGTGACTGCTGCCACGCCGTGTCAGCAGCATGGCAGCAGGCGGGCTGCAAAACCGGGCCGCCTGACCTATATTGGGCCCATGGCGCACAACAACGGCATGATTCCCCGCTCTCGGAAGAGCAAGGCGGATCGCGGACTGTCTGACAACGCCCGAAAGTTCCGCGGCGCGGTCGAGCATGTGCCGATCCCGCCGGCCGGAACGGCCTATGATCCCGCCCCGCCGGGCCTTGCCGAAGCGCCGTCCGAGTTCGACCTGCCGATGCACGGCGGAACGGGTGCCGAGATGGCCGGCTTCGTGCCGCATCGCCCTGCCCGCCCCGCGAAAACCGAAGGCGGCAAGAAGTTCAAGCTCGTCAGCGAATACCAGCCCGCGGGCGACCAGCCGACGGCGATCAAGGAACTCGTCGGCGGCCTCACCAACAAGGACATCGTCAATCACGGCGTCATCGGCGAGCGCGACCAGGTGCTCTTGGGCGTCACCGGTTCGGGCAAGACGTTCACGATGGCCAAGATCATCGAGGCGACGGGCCGCCCGGCCCTGATCCTTGCGCCGAACAAGACGCTGGCCGCGCAGCTCTATGCCGAGTTCAAGGGCTTCTTCCCGGAGAACGCGGTCGAGTATTTCGTCTCGTACTACGACTACTACCAGCCGGAAGCGTACATCCCGCGCACCGACACCTATATCGAGAAAGACTCGTCCATCAACGAAGAGATCGACCGCATGCGCCATTCGGCGACGCGCGCGATCCTGGAACGCGATGACGTCATCATCGTCGCCTCGGTGTCGTGCATCTACGGCATCGGTTCGGTCGAAACATACAGCGGCACCGCCGTCACCATCGCCAGGGGCCAGCGGCTGGACCGCAACGAGCTGATGCGCGATCTCTCCGCGCTGCAATACCGCCGCAACGACGCCGCCTTCGCGCGCGGCACCTTCCGCGTGCGCGGCGACACCATCGATCTTTTCCCCGCCCATTATGAAGATCGCGCCTGGCGCATCGAACTCTTCGGCGACGAGGTAGATTCGATCAGCGAATTCGATCCGCTCACCGGCAGGAACGCGGGCCAGCTTCCCAGCGTGAAGGTCTACGCCAACTCGCACTACGTCACGCCGCGCCCCACGCTGGCGCAGGCGATGAAGGGCATCAAGGCGGAGCTGATCACGCGCCTCGAAGACTTCCGCAAGAACGGCAAGCTGCTGGAAGCGCAGCGCCTGGAACAGCGCACAACCTTCGATCTGGAGATGATCGAGGCCACCGGCTCCTGCGCCGGCATCGAGAACTATTCGCGCTGGCTGACGGGCCGCAAGCCCGGCGAGCCGCCGCCGACCCTGTTCGAATACCTGCCCGACGATGCGCTCGTCTTCGCCGACGAAAGCCACGTCACCGTTCCGCAGATCGGCGCGATGTACAAGGGCGACTACCGCCGCAAGTTCACGCTCAGCGAATACGGCTTCCGCCTGCCGAGCTGCATCGACAACCGCCCGCTGAAATTCGAGGAGTGGGACGCGATGCGCCCCGCCACCGTCTATGTCAGCGCCACGCCCGGCCCGTGGGAGCTGGAGCGCACTGGCGGCGTCTTCGCCGAACAGGTCATCCGCCCCACCGGCCTCATCGATCCGCCGGTCGAAGTAAGACCGGTGGAAACGCAGGTCGATGACCTCATCGCCGAATGCCGCGACATCGCCAAGAAAGGTTATCGCGCGCTCGTC
>DATIVW010000084.1:0-7586 GCA_035465595.1 Rhizomicrobium sp.
CGACGTCAGGCTCGAGGAAGTCGCCGTGACACAAGAGAATATCGAGTTCAACGTGCCCCGTGCGTTGATGTGAGCCGCACATGGCCGTCTATACCGACGTCTCATTCGAAGACCTCGAGAAGCTTCTGACCGGATACGACATCGGCAATCCGCGAAGCTTCAAGGGCATCGCGGAGGGCGTCGAGAATTCAAACTTCCATCTGCAGACGGACCGCGGCGGGTACATACTCACGCTTTACGAAAAACGCGTGAGCGCGAAAGACCTGCCCTTCTTTCTCGGGTTGATGGAACATCTGGCGATGCGCGGCATCGCCTGTCCGCAGCCGGTGCGGAACAGGACCGGCAAGAACTGGATAGAACTCAACGGCAAGCCAGCCGCACTGCTGACGTTTCTGGACGGTGTTTCCCTGCGAAAACCGGAGGTATCGCATTGCGGGCTGGCAGGCGAAGCCTTGGCGAAATTGCATGAGGCCGGAGCGGACTTCACGCTCTCACGGCCGAACGCACTGAGCGTCAACGGCTGGAAGAAGCTGGCCAGCGACACCCAAGCAATGGCCGACACGGTTCAGACGGGTGTTGTGGAGCTGATCCGGTCGACTCTCGACGAAATGAAAGATTGGCCCAGTGGCCTTCCGGCGGGAATCATCCACGCGGACCTGTTTCCGGACAATGTCCTGTTCATGGACAGCAAAATATCCGGACTGATTGACTTCTACTTTGCCTGCAACGATGCGCTGGCCTACGACATCGCCATCATGCTGAACGCCTGGTGCTTCGAACAGGACGGTTCCTACAACATCACGAAAGGAAAGAGCCTTTTGTCTTCCTATCGCCAGAATCGCGAGCTGACCCGCGAAGAGATCAATGCTCTTCCCATTCTCGCGCGCGGCGCGGCGCTGCGATTCCTGCTGACCCGGCTGTATGATTGGCTGAACCCGGATCCGGCGGCATTGGTGCGCCCGAAAGATCCACGCGACTACATCAAACGCCTTCGCTTTCATCGCAACGTCCGCACGGCTTCGGAGTACGGGCTTTGACGGGTCCGAAGATCGACATTTTCACCGATGGTGCATGTTCCGGAAATCCCGGTCCGGGCGGCTGGGGCGCGATCTTGCGCTCGGGCGCCCATGAAAAGGAGATATCCGGCGGCGAACCGGCCACGACCAACAACCGGATGGAACTCATGGCGGCCATCCGCGCGCTGCAGTCGCTGAAGAAGCCGTCGACAGTCATCATCCATACCGACTCGCGCTATCTCATGGATGGCGTCACCAAGTGGATGAAGAACTGGAAAGCGAACGGCTGGAGGACGGCCGACCGGAAGCCGGTGAAAAACAATGACCTGTGGCTTGCGCTGGAAGGCGCGATTGCACCCCATCATGTGAACTGGCGCTGGGTCAGGGGGCATTCGGACCACGTAGAAAACAGCCGCGCGGACGCTCTCGCCCGCGCGGCCATCGAGACGGTCCGTTAGAGCTGTTTCAAGATATAATCGGCGCTGGAAACGTTGAACGCGCCCGGCTCTTCGACGTTTAGCTGTTTTACGATCCCGTTGTCGACCAGCATCGAGAAACGCTGGCTGCGCTTGCCCATGCCGAACTTGGTGCCGTCCATCTCGAGACCGAGTGCACGGGTGAAATCGCCGTTGCCGTCGGCGAGCATCTCCACCTTGTCTTCGGTCTTCTGGTCCTTCGCCCACGCACCCATCACGAACGCGTCGTTGACGGACATGCATGCGATGGTGTCGACGCCCTTGGCCTTGATCTCGCCCGCGTGCTGAACGAACCCGGGGACGTGTTTGGCCGAGCAGGTCGGGGTGAATGCGCCGGGAAGCGCGAAGAACACCACCTTCTTGCCGTTGAACAATTCGTCCGTCGTCACCGGCGTCGGCTTGCCGTCCTTCATTTCAATGAATGTCGCCGAAGGAACCTTGTCACCCACCTTGATGGTCATTGAACTTCTCCTTGTGATTGAAACTGGCGCCGCTTTTAGCCCAGCCGGGGCGCATCGGAAAGGGCATGGCGGCGGCCACGGCTCGTGGTATTTTCCATGCCATGACAAAGGACAACCGCTCCACCGAAAGTGAGAATTTTCTCGAAGGCAAGCTGCTCATCGCGCTTCCGGGGATGTCCGACCCGCGGTTCGAGAAAAGCGTCATATTCATGTGCGCGCATTCGGCCGAGGGGGCGATGGGGCTCATCGTCAACAAGCCTATCGAAGGACTGGGTTTTCAAGACGTCGTGAAGAACCTGGACATACAGGTGAAAAGCAACGCTCCGGATTCGCCTGTTCTTTTTGGCGGACCGGTCGACACCGGACGCGGATTTGTCCTTCACAGCAGCGAGTACAAGTCCGGCGAAGGAACCATGCCGGTCACAAGCGAAATCTCGCTTACGGCGACCCTGGACATCTTGCGGGCGATCGCGGAGGGGCAAGGCCCGGAACATTCCGCCTTCACCCTCGGCTATGCAGGTTGGGGTCCGGGCCAGATCGAAGACGAAATCCGCCTGAATGGCTGGGTCCATTGCGATGCCGATTCCACGATCATCTTCAATACGGACATGGACGGCAAATGGAGCGCGGCATTGCGCAAGCTCGGCATCGACCTGTCCCTGCTATCGGCCAATTCCGGACGCGCCTGAAAAATCCTTGCCTTCCCGCGACGTCCCATAGTGGTGGGCAACGAAGTTGAGCGCGTCCGAAGCCGAGAGTGGAACGCTGTAGTAAAACCCTTGCACGAACTCGCACCCCGTCGCCTTTACGCGCAAGGCGTCGCTTTCGGTTTCCACGCCCTCCACCACGACCTCTCGCCCCAGTTCTTTTGCAAGCAGGACCATAGATCCAAGAATGACAGTCCCGTCACTGCCGCCCATCTCCATGGGCGCAAGAAAACTCTTGTCGATCTTCAGGCTGTCGAATGGAACATCCTTGAGCTGCCCGAGGGTCGAAAGGCCGGTGCCAAAGTCGTCGATGACCAGGCCGACACCGGCCGCCTTCAGATCGGACATGACCGAGATCGCATCGGCGCCGCCGGAGACCGCGCTTTCCGTGATCTCAAGCCGCAACGACCCCGGCGCAACTTCGTTCTGCGCCAGGACGGAGTGCACAAGAGAAACAAATCCCGCATCCGCAAACTGACGGCGCGAAACATTGACGCTCACGCGAAGAGCCGGCTCGATCGGAAAATATCGTTGCCATTCTGAAAGATCGCGGGCCGCGCGCTCCAGCGCAAAACGCCCGAGCGGAACGATCAACCCCGTCTCTTCGGCATGGCCGATGAACTCGTCCGGCAGCAAGAGTCCTCGTTCCGGATGTCGCCAGCGCAGCAAAGCTTCGAAGCCGGCCACGTTTTCCTCGGGCAGGCGGACTATCGGCTGGTAGTAGATTTCGAACTGACCGAGCTCCAGTCCGCGGCGAAGATCCGCTTCCAGCGCAACGGCATCGCCCGGCGCGAAGGCTTCGAGCTCCCGCGAGTATAGACGCGAACAAGCCCCGCCCTGGCGCTTGGCCTGCAGCAGCGCAAGTTCCGCGTTCTTGAAGAGCTTGAATGGGTCTTCGGCGTCCTGGCCGGACACGGCTCCCGCGCTCGCCGGCGCGAAAACGTCCCGGCCCTGGCGCGGAAAGGGACGGCTGCAAAGTTCGACGAGCTCGACGCCCAGGGCCGCGGCGTGGCTTGCAGCCCCGGCCCCGAGCACGGCAAAGGCATCGCCCCCCACGCGAAAGACCTTCGCGCGCGTGCCAAGATTCTTTGTGAGCCGCTCCGCCACCGCGGCAAGAATTTCATCTCCGCCCCGGTCACCGAGGCTTGCGTGTATCGATTTGAACCGGTCGATGTCGAGAAGAACGAAGGCGGCGTTGCGCACGCCGTCACCGAGCTGCTCGAGTTCCTCCATGAGCGCCACGCGGTTGCCCAGCCCCGTCAGAGAATCCCGCAAGGCGCGGTCCATGACAGCCGCTTCGGACTCCTTGCGCGTGGTCACATCGGCCATGAGGCCAAGGCAACGCGTGGCCGGATTGCACTCCCCGATCATTGTCGCGCGCAGCTCAAACCAGGGATATCGCCCGCCCTCGCTGCGCACGCGGAATTCAATGCGGAACGCGAGTCCCGCCTGGTCGCGGTAATCGCCGAGTGCCTGACGGTAGACCTCGCGATCGTCCGGATGGACGCGTGCGATCCAAGCCTCATGCGGCATGGTCTGCGCACCCTCGGCATGCCCGATCAAAGCCGCAGCTTCTGCCGACAGCTTCAGGGCGTCGCGTGTGAAGTCCAGATCGAATACGCCCTGATGCGATGCGCCAATTGCCATCAGCGCGGCCGGAGTCGACATCGCAGCCTTGTCCTTTGCGGAGGGCGGCGGCGCCACGACGGCCGGTGCCGGCGCGGCGATGAGTTCAGAAGGACGGATGCCGGACAGGATCGCGATGCCCTCGCCCGCCGAAATCGCCAGAGCAAGAAGCACAGCGCCGGCTGCCGCGAAACCGCCGATGATCGCCGGCGCCGCCGGGTTGTCGGCAAAACCGCCGAGCGCCACTACGGCCGCCGCCAGAGTCACCAGCGAGAATACGGCGGCACTGGGTGCCACGACGCGGGCGGCCTGCACGCCAAGCATGCCGCGGTGCACAAGATAGCCCGCGATCGCCGCGCTGCCACCGACCACGCCAATCTGAAGAAGAAGCGCCGCGCCCGGCACACCCAGAAAAGACGCCGCGCACAATGCCAGCAGGCCCCGGTTCGACCAGGTCAGGATGCGATCCGCTTGCGGCCATACTTCTGAAACCGGAGCGACAAGATCGGCGAGCCTGAAGCCGGCCGCGAGCGCCAGCCCGGCCAGCATCGCCGAGAACCCATAAGGTCCCCCGACGATCGTCATCCATCCGGCGTCGAAGACGCCGCCGCTGGTGAGTTCGACGCAAAATATCGCGGCCAGCGTGATCGCTGCCCACCGCGACGCCGCATGCGCCGTCATCACGGCGACGCCCGTCGTTATGGCGATCGAAGCCGCGATCAAACCGGCGACCGCGGCGAGAAAAATCGCGAGCTGCTTGTTGTGCAAGACAAGCGCCGGCACGGTCCAAGCGACGACGGACGGAAGCACATCGGCATTGATGACGCGCACCGCGAGGGTCGCCGATGTTGCCGGGGGAATGGTGACGAGAAACGCATGGCGCCCGAATGCACGCGCAGGCTCCACCGTAACGCCCGCATCGGAGCTGGCCACTTGCAGGAGCGCGGGTTTGCCGCGGCGGGGAAAGAAGCGGAGCCCCGCACCGGGCGGCTGGCCTGCGAGCAGCACGCGCGCCGCCGGCCGGTCGGCCTGGTTTACGGCCGTCATCATGTACCAGGCGGAGCTGTCGGGCTCCTTGCCGACGCCCGCGCCGTAAGGGCGCAGCGACGGTTGCAATTCGACCATCATGCGCGCATCGGCGAAATTCACTTCGCCTTTCGCCGGAACCGTCGCGGCAGGTGCGGCGACCGCATAGAGCGCGGCGAGACAGGCAATGAAGCAGAGCAGCTTTTTCAGCAAACGGCGTTCCAATTCGACTCTGTGTAAAGCGACGGTCAGGCTATCCGTGCTTCATCCTCAAGCAAAGCAAACAGGAGATGATCCTGCCACTCGCCGTTGATCTGCAGATATCCCTTGGCCAGGCCCTCCTGGCGGAAACCAGCCTTTTGCAGAAGATTCTTCGACGGCTCGTTCGACGGCAGGCAGGCCGCCTCGATGCGATGCATGCCGAGCGTCGCGAATATGAACGGGATCAGCGCGCGCACGGCGGAAAACATGTAGCCCTGCCGCGCGAAACGCTCGCCGACCCAATAGCCCAGAGCGCAACATTGAGTCACGCCGCGCCGGACATTGGAAAGCGTGCAACCGCCGAGCAGCGCATCGTCTTCATTGCGGAAAACGAAGAAGGCGTAGGCCGTGTCAAGGCGCGACTCCTTCTGGTAGCGCTTCAGGCGGCGGCGAAACGCACCCTTGGAAAGCTCATCACGCGCCCAGACGGGTTCCCATGGCGAAAGGAACGCACGGCTCTCGCCGCGAAGATTCGCCCAGGGCAGGTAATCGGACATGCGCGGGTAGCGCAGATAGACGCCGTCACCCTTGATGACCGGCTGCTGGCCCCCCGGGAATGTGAGGCCCCGCATGAACGCCATGGGGCCATCGTTCATTCGGCGGCACGCAAACTGACACCCGCGCCGAAACGCCTGGCGAAGCGTTCGTGACTTTCGAACTTGCCGATGGGGCCGATGGCAGCCGTCGCCGGCTTCGCCGTCGCCATCACGCGTTCGCCGAAACGGCGCACGGCGGCGGCATCGATCGCATCCAGCTTCGCCGTCAGTTCCGCGATGGAAAGAACGCGGCCCAAGGTGAAGAGATGCGATGCGATCTGTTCGGCGCGCGTCGCAGGTTTCTCGAGGCCCATGAGCAGTCCGGATTTCATCTGCGCCTTGGCACGCGCCACTTCCGCGTCGGTCGAGTTGGAGGCGAGCGCCGCCATTTCGCCGGCAATGACCGCGGAGATGTCCTCCGCTTCCTTCTCGCCCGTGCCGGCATAGATGCCGATCATGCCGCTGTCGGCCGCGGAGTGTGAAAACGCGTAGACCGAATAGCAGAGTCCGCGCTTCTCGCGCACTTCCTGGAACAGCCGGGACGACATGCCGCCGCCGAGCGCGGTGACAAAGGCCTGCGCGACATAGAAGTCCGGATCGCTGCTCGACACGCCGGGAAACGCGTAAGTCAGATGCGCCTGCTCGAGATCTTCGGTGACGCGGATATCGCCGCCGCCATAGACCGCCCCCTGCGGTTCTGCCGCCTTGCCGGCGGCGAGAGACGAAAACGTCTCCTGCGCCATCGCCACGAGCTCGGCATGGTTCACCGCGCCGCTGGCGATGAGCAGCATCGAGCCCGCGCGGTAATTTGCGCTCATATAGTCGCGCAATTGCTGCTGCGAGAAATTGCTGACGGTTTTTTCCTCGCCGAGGATCGGCCAGCCCATCGGCTGGTCCGGATACACGGCCGACTGCAGGTGATCGAAGATGATGTCGTCCGGCGTATCGCGCGACTGGCCAAGTTCCTGCAGCACGACCTGGCGCTCGCGCTCCAGTTCCGACTGCTCGAATGTCGGCTTGGTGAGAATGTCGGCAAGGATGTCCACGCCCAGCGGCACGTCGGCTTTCAGCACGCGGGCATGGAAGGCGGTCTGCTCGCGGCTGGTATAGGCGTTGAGATAGCCGCCGACGGCCTCGATCTCCTCGGCGATGGCGCGGGCGGAGCGCCGCTCCGTGCCCTTGAAGGCCATGTGCTCCAGCATGTGCGAGACGCCCATGACCGGGCGCGTCTCGTTGCGGCCGCCGGTGTTCACCCACACCCCGGCGAAAGCGCTTTCGAGGCCGGGCATGGGGTCGGTCACAACCGTCAACCCATTGGCAAGCTTGGTGATTTCCACGTTCATGCGGGACGCAATCTTCCTTCGATGAAACCCCGGACGGCGCCCAGATCATGGGGCAGGACCGTCACCCGCTCCACCCCGTCATAGAGGGCGGCGAGCCGCGGGGGCAAGGGAACTTTTTGGCCGGTTGCCCGGGC
>DATIVW010000085.1:0-5866 GCA_035465595.1 Rhizomicrobium sp.
GCCGTATCGCAGCATCTGAAGGTTCTGAAGGAGGCGGGTCTGGTGCGCGAGGAACGCGACGGCACGCGCCGCATCTACGAAATCGATCCCAAGGGGCTCGGGCAATTGCGCCGCTGGCTCGATCAGTTCTGGGATACGGCGCTGGATGCTTTCCGTGCCGAGGTGGAAAAAGAAGGGGATGGAAAAAAATGAGCACAAAGACGATCCAGATCGCGCCGGTGCGCAAGGTCATCACCGTCAAGGCATCGCAGGCAAAAGCCTTCGATGTCTTCACCAGCGGCATCGACCGCTGGTGGCCGAAGACGCATGGCATCGGCAACGCGCCGATCGTGGCGAACATCATCGAGCCGCGCAAAGGCGGACGCTGGTATTCCACGCATGAAGACGGATCCGAGGCGGTGATCGGGCACATGCGCGTGTGGGAGCCGCCATCGCGCATCGTGTTCGGCTGGGAGATCAATGCGATGTGGAAGCCCGACTCCACCGTCGGTTCAGAGGTCGAGGTCAAATTCATCGCCATGGATGCGAACACGACGCGCGTCGAGGTCGAGCATCGCGATTTCGAAAGCCTTGGCCAGGAAGGCGGCAAGCAGATGCGCGATCAGCTCGACGGCGGCTGGCCCGGAATCCTCGAACTCTACAAACAGACAGCGGAGGCTTGAACATGAAGTCGGGACACCTTGCTTTCGGCGTCGCCATCGGTGCGCTGCTGATCGCGGCGAACGCACGGGCCGCGGTCGTGGAATCGGGCGACAATGGTTTTGCCATCGAGGAGAAAGCGCATATCGCCGTCGCCCCGGCGGATGTCTACGCGGCGCTGATCCACCCGGAGAAGTGGTGGAATCCCGAACACACCTTTTCGCATGACGCCGGCAATCTTTCGCTTGATGCCAGGGCCGGAGGCTGCATGTGCGAGACGCTGCCGGGCGGCGGATCCGTGCAACACCTCACCGTAGCGTTCGCTCTGCCGGGCAAGTCTCTCCGTCTCCGCGGTCCGATGGGACCGTTTCAGGGACAAGGCGTGGATGGCGCGCTGACGTTCACCCTTGAAGGCAAGGACGGCGGCACCGATCTGGTGCTCGACAACAACGTCGGCGGCTACGTAAAGGGCGGGATGGGAAAATGGCCGCAAGCCGCCGACGGCATGCTGACAGACCTCGTCGCGCACCTGAAATATTTTGCCGAGAACGGCAAGGCGATGCCGGCGCCCGGCAAGTGACGAATCCGGAACCGGCTGCTAACATTTCGCAAACTGGGGTATCGTGATGATCACCGTCTATGGCGCCTACAATTTCCCGCCCTTCCTGAAAGGCATCGTGCGCGACCTGCGCGTCTATTGGGCGCTCGAGGAATTGGGGCTTCCCTACGACATCCATTGGATGGATTCCTCCAAGGGCGAGCATCGCGAGAATCCGAACCGGCTGATCAATCCCTTCGGCAAGATCCCCTCGATGGTGGACGGCGCGCAGCGCATGTTCGAGACGGGCGCGATCGTGCTCTATCTCTACGAGAATGCCGGCAAGGCGCCGCAGGACGCGCACGCGCGCGCCGAGGTGAACCAGTGGTGCTTTGCGGCGCTGAACACCGTGGAACCTGTCTTCCTCGACATCTTTCGCTGGGGAAAATTCTGGAACGAAAAGCCGGGCCATGAATGGCGCTATCCCGAGCTCCTGGGTTTCGCCGACGAAAGGCTGACCGACCTCACACGCGCGATGGGCGACAAGCACTATCTGGTCGGCAACGTTTTCGGGCCTGCGGATATCCTGATGTCGACGGTGCTGGATTTCGCGACCCACGAGCCGAAAGTCTTCGAGAACCACGCCGCAATCCGCGCCTATCGCCAACGCTGCCATGCACGGCCCGCTTACCAGCGCGCGCTTGCGAAACAGGGCGTGGGGCCCAAAGCCGACGCAGCGTGACCTTTGCGTTGCGTGCTGCTACAATGCGCCCATGAGTTCCAAGAATGCCCTTCTGATCCTCTGCGCCCGCATCGGCTATAATCCGCCGCGCCTGGGATAGTGCGCGCTTACGCGCGTCGCGGCTCCGCCGCCTATTCCCAGATCTTCAGCAGAGAGACATCTCATGAACACGCGCGAACACAACCTCACCAAGCATTGGCAGGCGATCGACGCCGCTCATCACATTCATCCGTTCTCCGACACGGCCGCCCTCAACAAGGAGGGCGTGCGCGTCATCACCCGCGCCGACGGCGTCTATCTTTGGGACTCCAATGGCGAAAAGATCCTGGACGGCATGTCCGGGCTGTGGTGCGTGCAGGTCGGCTACGGCAACAGGGAACTGGCGGACGCCGGCTATGAAGCGCTGAAGACGCTTCCCTACTACAACCACTTCTTCAAGACGACCAATCCATACACCGCTGAGCTTGCCGACAAGCTGGCGAAGCTTTTGCCGGACGGTCACGAGCGCGTATTGTTCGCGAGTTCCGGCTCGGAAGCCAATGACAGCGCGCTGAAGCTGATCCGCTATTACTGGAACCTCAAGAAGAAGCCGCACAAGAAGATCCACCTGTCGCGCGAGCTTGCCTATCACGGCGTGACGATGGCGGCGGCGTCGCTGTCCGGCCTCACGCCGATGCACCCGCAATTCGATCTGCCGCTGCCCGGTTTCCAGAAAGTGCCGACGCCCTATTGGTATGGATCGAAGGCCGCTTACGGCGACATCACGCCGGAAGAACTGGGCCGCACGGTTGCCGATCAACTGGAGAAGAAAATTCTCGAGCTTGGCGCCGATCACGTGGCCTCTTTCTCTGCAGAGCCCGTCCATGGCGCGGGCGGCGTGATCTTCCCGCCACCGGGCTATTGGGAAGAGATCAACCGCATCTGCAAGAAGCACGATGTGCTCCTGCATACCGATGAAGTCATCACCGGCTTCGGCCGCACCGGCGAATGGTTCGGCTCGTTCACCTATGGCATCAAGCCCGACATCATGACCATGGCGAAGGGCCTGTCGTCCGGCTACCAGCCGATCAGTGCGATCTCGCTGGGCGAGCGCATGGGCGATGCCATTGCGCATGCCAATGAGGAGCTGGTGCATGGCTACACCTATTCCGGCCATCCGGTGGCGAGTGCGGTTGCGCTCAGGAATCTGGAAGTCATGGAACGCGAGAAAATGGTGCCGAAGGTCAAGACCGGCATCGGCCCCTATATGCAGCGCCGCTTGCGCGAGACCTTCGAGGGACATCCCATCGTCGGTGAAGTGCGTGGCATTGGCCTGATCGCCGCGATCGAGCTCGTCGCGGACAAGCAGAAGCGCGAATTCTTCCCCAACATCGGCGACGTCGGCACGCATTGCCGCAACTATTGCTTCAATTCCGGCCTCATCAGCCGCGCCATCCGCGATACGATGGTTCTGGCGCCGCCCTTCATAATCTCGGAAAGCGAAGTGGAAGAAATCATCGCCAAGCTGAAAGCGGCGATCGACAACACCGCGCGCGACTACAAGAAGATGTGAAGCCTCACATCTGCGCCTGTTCCTCGACTTCCTCCTGCTGGACTTCGAGGGACGGGCGCGAGGCGAGCCGGCGCGTTCTCCACGGACCCCACAGGAACAACGCGCCGGCCATGAGCGCCGTCGCCACGTTGGAGACCGGCAGTGCCCACCACAATCCGTCGGCCGCCATCGCGGTGTGCTTCGACAGGAAATAGGCAAGCGGCAGCTGCAGAATCCATTGCGAGACAAGGCTGGTGGCCATTGCCGCCAGCATCTCGCCCGCCGCGCGCAACACGCCCAGCAGCGCAAACTGCAGGCCCACGAATCCGAAGCTCCATGAAACGATGCGCAACAGCCGCGTGCCCTCCGCTATCACGTCCGGCGATTGCGGCACGAAGAACGCCACGATCGGGCCGGCAAGAAAATGGCAAACAATGCCAAGCACGCTCAGGGCGAGGAATGTCACGAGCATCGAAAGGCGCGCGACCTGTTCGGCGCGCCCGATATTGCCCGCGCCGATGTTCTGGCCGACCAGCGTGGACGTCGCCATCGAGAAACCCATCGCAGGTATGACGATGACGTTGATCACATTGGTGGCGACGCCGAAGCTCGCCATGACGACGGTGCCGAAACTGCTGATGAGGAACGTCATGAGCGTCATGCCGATGCCGCGCGCCGACTGCTCGATGGATGCGGGATAGCCGAGCAGGAAGGCCCGCTTGACGAAGGCAAAATCCGGCTTGAAATCCGGCCAGCGGACATGGATGCCGAAGCGACCGCTGAACAGAAGCCGCAGAGCGATGCCCGCCGCCATCAGCTGCGCGATCAGCGTGGCGATCGCCGCTCCCATGACGCCGAGCGGCGGGATTCCGAAACGGCCAAAGATCAGCACCGGATCCAGAAAGAAGTTCACGACCACCGTGGCGGCGACGATGTAGAGTGGCACCTTCACCTCGCCCACGCCGCGCATCAGCGCCTGCACCATCGCGTAGAGAAACGTGAACGGCAGCGCCAGGAAGACGACGCGCATGAAGGCGAGCGCGTTGCGGTAGACTTCCGGCGCCACGCCCATCAGGTGCAGCAGCGACGGCACGAACACGAACCCTATCGCGCCCAGGACCACCGAGATGGCGAGCACGGTGAGAACCGTCTGCGCCGCCACGTGGTCGACCATCGCGTGATCGCGCGCGCCGGTGTATTGGGCGATCAGCGTGGTGCCCGCGATGGCGAATCCCATGCCCGCTGCGATGAGAACGAACATCACGGGCATGGTGATGGAGACCGCCGCGACTGCCGCCGCGCCCAGCCTTCCGACCCAGAAGGCGTCCACCAGCTGATAGGCGACCTGCAGGATGTTGGCGCCCATGATCGGGACCGCAAGCAGGACAAGCGATCTGACGATGGGCCCCTCCAGCAGGCGCGGATCGAAGGAGCGGCGGGGAGCGGGCATGCAAAATCCGGCGATTGAGAATGGCGCGAATGCGCCTAGCTTGAGGTGATGAAGCTTCGCATCCTCTCCGTCAATGTCGCCCGCCCAAGGATCATTGCCCTTCTGAACGAAGAGCCGGTGCTCTCCGGCATTGCAAAGCGTCCTCTGGACCGCGATCGGGTCCATGTGGACAGGCTGAATATCGATGGCGACGGTCAGGCCGATCTGACGGTGCATGGCGGCCCCGACAAGGCGGTCTATGCCTATTGCGCATCGCATTGGCCGTGGTGGGAGGCCGAGCATCACCTTGCCTGCAAGCCGGGCACCTTCGGCGAAAACCTGACGCTCGAATCCGGTGATGAAACCGAGATCTGCATCGGTGACCGTTTCCGATGGGGCGATGTGGAAATGGAAGTGGCGCAGCCGCGGGCGCCCTGTTTCAAATTCGCGATCCATACCCGGCGCGACAATGCAGCGCCATTGATGACCGTGTCGGGCCGATGCGGATTTTATCTGCGTGTCATCCGGGAAGGATTTGCACCGGTAGAAAACGCGGCGCTTGAGCGGGTCCATGCCAGCGGTGCGGCAAATGTGCGCGAGGCGTTTTTCGCGGTTCTCGGCAAGACCTCCGAGGACAGCCTGAGGCGGGTGCTGGAGGCGGGCGGGTTGGCCAAAAACTGGGCTTCGGCGGTTGAGCGGCGTTTGGCCACACGTCAGGGTTGATTCGCTGGTACAGTGATAAAAGTGCGACTTGTCATCTAGAAAATTTCATTAAATCCATTTCCTAAAAGAATTCTTGCAAACTGTGGCTTTTGTGCATAGATTTCCTCTCGGAAGAGCGGCAATCGCCCAGCAGGCACTGCCCCCCCGCTCGCACGCTGGGTGTCGCTCTTTCGAAGGTACCGGTCATCCCCTCCCGGTACCCGCGCGTAACGGCGCACGGCGCCCGGTCGGCCCCCCGATCGGGCGCCTTTTTGTTTGCCCGGC
>DATIVW010000086.1:0-1532 GCA_035465595.1 Rhizomicrobium sp.
ATCACCGCGGTGTCGACCAAGAAGCAGCGCCTGCTCGCCAATGCGATCAAGCGCGCGCGCTTCATGGCGCTCCTGCCCTACGTCGTGAAGTAGGAGAACGGCCATGCAAGTGATCCTGCTCGAAAGAGTCGAAAAGCTCGGCCAGATGGGCGACGAGGTGAAGGTGAAGGACGGGTTCGCCCGCAACTTCCTTCTGCCCAAGAAAAAGGCGCTGCGCGCCACGAAGGCCAACCGCGAATATTTCGCCACGCAGAAGTCGCAGCTCGAGGCGCAGAACCTCAAGCAGAAGGCCGAAGCGGAGAAGGTCGGCAAGAAGCTCGAAGGCCAGACCTTCATGCTGCTGCGCCAGGCCGGAGACCGCGGCCAGCTCTACGGCTCGGTCAGCCCGCGCGACATCTCCGATGTCATCACCGCCGGCGGCTTCACCGTGTCGCGCACGCAGGTGCCGCTGGACAAGGCGATCAAGACGATCGGCATGTTCCCGCTCACCGTCGTGCTGCATCCGGAAGTGCGCGTGACCGTGACGATCAACGTCGCCCGCACCGAAGAGGAAGCCGAGCGCCAGGCGAAAGGCGAAGACGTGCTCGCCGAGCGCACCGCCGAGGAAGAAGCCTCCGCGCAGGCCAAGGTCGCGGCGGAGGAGCTCTTCGAAGAAGGCGCCGGCCCGAAGGCCGAAGGCGAAGAAGCCGAAGCCTGATCCTCCGGTCCATTGGAAGTTGAAAGCCGCGGCCTCAAAAGCCGCGGTTTTCTTTTTGGACCAGCGGCGGAATTAACCCCTTCACGGGGCCTTTCCCCTGATTGCCGGGGTTTCATGGGGGTTTGTGTTGCACCGGTGCGGGGGAGCCGCTAATCATCCCGCCCTATCAAGGCTTTGGCTGGGCCCTGCCCCCGAAAGGATTCCCGTGACCGACATCTTCCATGAAGTCGAGGAAGAAGTCCGCCGCGAGCGCTGGGAAAAGCTCTGGAAGGAATACGGCGACTACGTCATCGCGGCGGCCGCCTTCCTTGTGATCGCAGCAGCCGGCTGGCAGCTCTGGCTCTATTACCAGCATCGCGAGCAGCTGCATTCGTCGGCGGAATATCTGGCCGCGCAGCAATTGCTCGACGCCGGCCAGGCGCCTGCCGCGGCTGAAGCATTCGGCAAACTCGCTGCCAACGCGCCCAGCGGCTATGCGCAGGTCTCGCGCCTGCAGGAAGCGGGCGCGTTGCTCGCCGCGGGCCGCACGGCGGACGCGGTGAAGCTCTATATGGAAATGGCAAACAGCGGCGACGATATCCTTGCAAGCGTCGCGCGCATTCGCGCCGCATGGGCCATCGCCGATACGGCGCCGCGCGCGGATCTGGAAAAATTGCTCGCGCCGCTGACCGACGCCGCCAGTCCGTGGAATCCGATGGCGCGGGAAATTCTCGCCTATTCGGATTTTCGCGCCGGCAAGATTCCGCAGGCGCTCGCGCAATATAAGAGGCTTTCGACTGAGAAGAATCTTCCGGACTCGCTGCATCAGCGCGCCGCCGCGATGACGACCTATCTG
>DATIVW010000087.1:0-4424 GCA_035465595.1 Rhizomicrobium sp.
CTTCAGGTCCATCGCGAATGCCTGCGTTGCCAGCAGTGCAATTCCGGCGGCCAGCCCCATGCGCATGAACAACATGTGTGATCTCCTGTTCGCCGCCAAGCTTGCGAAAGCGGCGCGTTCCGCGCAAGCATAACCCAAACGGGGAAAGGGACGTTCCATGGCTTTGCAGGTGATCGGCGCGGGTTTCGGGCGCACGGGGACCATGACGCTGAAGACCGCGCTCGAGCAGCTGGGTTTCGGCCCCTGCCATCACATGTACGAGGTGATCATCCACCCGGAGCAGGCCGGCTTCTGGGAACGCGCCACGCGCGGTGAAAAAGTGGATTGGGAAGAGATGTTCGCCGGTTACCGCTCGAGCTGCGACTGGCCGAGCTGTTCTTTCTACAAGGAGCTTGCCGAGCGCTATCCGCAGGCCAAGGTCATCCTCACGCTGCGCGATCCCAAGGCGTGGTTCGAAAGCGTGAGCAACACCATCATGGTGAGCTTCAAGGGCCCCATGACTCTTCCCGACGGCAGGCGTGTCGGCCCGCCCGGCGACTTCGCACCGATGCTGGTGGGACAGAAGACCTTCGGCGGACGCTTCGACGAGGCCCACATGATCGACGTCTTCAACCGCCACAACGAAGAGGTGCGCCGCACCATTCCGAAGGAACGGCTCCTGGTGTTCGATGCGAAGCAGGGCTGGGAACCGCTCTGCAAATTCCTGGGCGTCCCGGTGCCAGCAACGCCGTTTCCCAAAACCAACAGCACGGAAGAGTTTCGGGCGCGCATCGCGCATTGAAGGCAATTTCCTGACCGCGCCGCCGGGGGTTGTTTTTCGCGGCCCAAGGCGGCAAATGACGCGGCCTTCGCAGGAAATGCGCCATGAGCAAAAGCAAGGTTTATCCCAGTGCCAGGGCTGCCCTTGAGGGCATTCCGTTCGACGGCATGACGGTGATGTCCGGCGGCTTCGGGCTTTGCGGCATTCCGGAAAACCTGATCGCGGCGCTGCGCGACAGTGGCGTGAAGGGCCTCACCGTCATTTCCAACAACGCGGGCGTGGACGATTTCGGTCTCGGTCTCCTGCTGCAGACCCGCCAGATCCGGAAGATGATCTCGTCCTATGTCGGCGAGAACGAAACCTTCGAGCGGCAATATCTCGCAAAGGAACTGGAACTCGAATTCAATCCGCAGGGCACACTCGCCGAACGCATTCGCGCCGGCGGCGCGGGCATTCCCGGTTTCTACACCAAGACCGGCGTCGGCACGCTGATCGCCGAAGGCAAGGAGCACAAGGAGTTCGACGGCGAGACCTATATCCTCGAACGCGGGCTCAAGGCCGATCTTGCCATGGTGAAGGCCTGGAAGGGCGATGCCGAAGGCAACCTTGTCTATCGCGAGACGGCGCGGAACTTCAATCCGATGATGGCGACGGCCGGCAAGGTCACGATCGCGGAGGTGGAGGAGATCGTGCCGGTCGGCTCTCTCGATCCCGATCACATCCACACGCCGGGCATCTTCGTGCAGCGCATCTGCAGCGGCACCTTCGAGAAGCGCATCGAAAAACGCACGATACGGGAGAGCTGAGATGCCCTGGACACGCGACCAGATCGCCGAGCGCGCCGCGCAGGAATTGCAGGACGGCTTCTATGTGAATCTCGGCATCGGCATTCCGACGCTGGTGGCGAACTACATCCCCGACGGCATGACCGTCACCCTGCAGTCGGAGAACGGCATGCTCGGCATGGGTCCGTTCCCGCGCGAAAACGAAGTCGATCCCGACCTCATCAACGCCGGCAAGCAGACCATCACCGCGCTGCCCAAGACGTCCTATTTCTCCAGCGCCGACAGCTTCGGCATGATTCGCGGCGGGCACATCAATCTTTCGATCCTCGGCGCAATGGAAGTTTCCGAGAATGGCGATCTCGCCAACTGGATGGTGCCGGGCAAGCTGGTGAAGGGCATGGGCGGCGCGATGGATCTTGTGGCGGGCGTCAAGCGCTGTGTCGTCATCATGGATCACACCGACAAGGCCGGAAAGTCCAAGCTGCTGAAGAAATGTACGCTGCCGCTCACCGGCGTGCATTGCGTCCAGCGCATCATCACCAATCTGGGCGTGTTCGACGTGGTGAAGGGCGGCCTCAAGATCATGGAGATCGCGCCGGGCATCTCCGCCGATGAAATCAAGGCCAAGACCGAAGCCACGCTGGTTTCCTGAGCGGTAGCGCATCCGCAAATATCGTGCATGATGACCCAAACATTGGGGGAATCATGTTCGACGCATTGAAAGGCTGGACCAGCGCGCAAAAGCATGTGGTCGCCGCCAGCTATCTCGGCTGGACGCTGGATGCGTTCGATTTCTTCCTCATGGTCTTCGTCATCAAGGACGTGGCGCACAGCTTCGGCGCCGGCAAGGAAGACGTCGCATGGGCGCTGACCTTGACGCTGGCGCTTCGCCCCGTCGGCGCGTTCATCTTCGGCCGGCTTGCGGATCGCTTCGGCCGCCGCCCGGTGCTGATGGCCGATGTCGGCCTTTATTCGCTGCTCGGCTTCGCCACCGCGTTCTCGCCCAGCCTGACCGGCTTTCTCGTCATCCGCGCGCTGTTCGGCATCGCCATGGGCGGGGAGTGGGGCATCGGCGCCTCGCTGACGATGGAGACCGTGCGCCCGGAGTCGCGCGGCTTCGTCTCGGGCCTGCTGCAGTCGGGCTATCCGACGGGCTACCTGCTCGCCTCGCTGGTCTACCGGAATTTCTACGACCATCTGGGCGCGGTTGCCGGCGTGGAGAACTGGCGCGCGCTGTTCCTGATCGGCGTGCTGCCGGCGCTGCTCATTCTCTATATCCGCCGCCATGTTCCGGAATCGCCCGGCTGGTCCACCGAACATGCGAAGACGGGCACGGTGCTCAATGTATTGAAGCGCCACTGGCAGCTTGCGATCTACGCCATCCTGCTGATGACGGCGTTCAACTTCTTCAGCCACGGCACGCAGGATATCTACCCCACCTTCCTGCAGGTGCAGCACCGTTTCGACACGCACACCACCGGCAACATCGCCATCATCTACAATATCGGCGCGATCCTGGGCGGCTTGTCCTTCGGTCTCCTCAGCCAGTCGCTGGGCCGCAGGCGCACCATCGTGATTGCCGCGCTGCTCGCGATTCCGGTCGCCGATCTGTGGGCCTATTCGGCAACAGCCGCGATGCTCACCGTCGGCGCGTTCCTGATGCAGTTCTTCGTGCAGGGGGCATGGGGCGTGATCCCAGCGCATCTGAACGAGCTGTCGCCGCCGGATGCGCGCGGCACCTTTCCCGGCACCGTCTATCAGCTCGGCAATTTCATCGCGTCCTACAACGCGGTGCTGCAGACGGGAATCGCGGCGAGGAGCGGCGAGAACTATTCCTTTGCGCTCGCCAGCGTCGCCGTCGCGGCAGCCGTGGCGATCATCGTGCTGACATTGATGGGCCGCGAAGCGCGCGACCTGAAGCTGGCTTGAAATTGCGCGCGACTTTTCCGCAAAACCGATTCACACTTTTGCGGATCGCGCTTTAACCGGCGTTCAGGAACACGTCGACGCGATCGGGGGCGCCGCTGTCGTCGATGCCGCCCATCGCGCGCACATCGATGCGGTCGGACGGCACGCCGTCCTCGATCAGGATCTGGCGGATCACCAGCGCGCGCTTCAGCGAGAGCCTGCGCGCATCGGAAGACTTGTCGCCCGGCGCGCCGCCATAGGCCTCAAGCTGCACGCGCGCCGCGCCGGCGCCCAGAAGCGTGTTGAGCTCGGTGGCGACGCCGCGCAGCTTGTTGATCGTCTCGGTGCCCGGATCGGTGGCGCCGCGCGGAAAGAGAATCTCGCTGCGCTTGGAGAGCTTGCCTTTCATGCCCGGCGTCTGCTGCGCGGCGACGATGCTGCCCGTCGCCGTCGGCGCCGCAGCTGGAGGCGCGGCGACCGATGCGGTCTTCATCTGCTTGCGCGGCTTTGCGACCGGATGCGGTTCCTCTGGCGCGAGCGACAAGGGAATGCCGCCGGCATCGTCGGCAGGCGCTTCTTCCTGCGCGGGCGGCGGTGGTGCTTCGGCCCTCTTGGCGTTCTTCGGTTTGGGCGCCGTGCTGGCCGTCTGCTCCGGCGTCAGGGACGCGTCCGGCATGCCGGAATTATCGGCCGCCGGCGGCTGGGCGGCGTTCAGCGCCGCGCTCACTTCCGCGGTGGACGGCTTCTTCGCCACATGCACGCGGCGCTTGTGCGGCACAGGCATGTGCAGATGGATCACGCCGGCATAGGGCCCGTTCGGACCTGAGGGCCGGCCATAGGCGGCGTTGGGATTCACGGCGATTCCTTCGCCCGGATACATCTGGGCGGACGCCGCCGTCGCCGCCAGAAGCGCGGCGGTGAATGCGCAAAGTGCGAGTGATCTGGTCATCGGGCGGGGAGAATAGGGGCGG
>DATIVW010000088.1:0-6521 GCA_035465595.1 Rhizomicrobium sp.
GCGTCGAAATGCGCGCGCCAGGCGGATTCGGAGGAAGTCTCGCGCAGGCCCACGCCGGCGTCGAACGCGACCTTGCTGCGATGGCGGATCGATTGCGGCAGCTTGTCGGCGTGCAAATCGTAGAGCGCGCGCAGCGGCTTCTTTCCGCGGCGATTGCCGCCCACGGACTCGAACAGCGCAGCGCCTTTCAGGCTGAGCGCATAGTTCACCACCGCCGGGTCCAGGAACGGCTCGCGCACTTCCAGCTGGAAATGCATCGGCGCGCGGTCGATGCGCTGCAGGCAGGTGCGCGCCATCATGTCCAGCGTGTCCTGCCGCACCGCGCGGCCGATCTCCTCGCCATGCACGAAACCGAGCTCAAGCGGCAGGTAGCCGCAGAAAAGCTCGTCGGCGCCCTCGCCGCACAGCGCGACGCGGAAACCGTCCTTGTGGATCGCCTGCGCCGCGAAATAAGAGCACACGGCGCCCTGGATCACGTTGGGCTCGAAGGATTCGGTGAAGGCCACGACGTCCGGCAGGCTTGCCAGCATCTGCGCGCCTTGCGCGTCGAACGGCACGACGCGGAAATCGGCGCCGGTCATCTCGGCATAATCGCGCGCGAAGCGGTAGTCCGGGACATCCGGATTGCCGAGGAAGTAGCACGGCACGTCGGAACGGGTCTGGCGCGCATAATGGGCGATCAGCGTGCTGTCGATACCGCCGCTGAGCTGCACCGCGAAGGGCAGATCGGCCGGCAGGCGCGACTGCACGGCCTTCGCCATGATGTCGTCGAAGACAAGATCATCGCCCTCCGAGGATCCGACGGCCTGGACCTCGATGGCGGATTTGTATTTCGCGCAGACCTTGCGCGTCAGAAGATAGCCCGGCGGCAGCAGCATCACATCGCCGCTTTCGGACGCCGCCAGCAGCGGCTTGATCTCGGAGCAGAACAAAAAGCCCGTAGCCGATTGCACCACATAGAGCGGCTTCACGCCGAAGGGATCGCGCGCGGCGAGGAATTCGCCAGAAGCCAGATCGAACGCGACGAAGGCGAACATGCCGTTGAAGCGGCGCAACGCGCCCGCGCCCCAGACCTGCAGCGCATTGGCCACGACCTCGGTGTCGGACTGCGTCCGGAACGGAACGCCCAATGCGGCAAGCTCGCGGCGCAACTCAGCGTGGTTGTAGATCTCGCCGTTGAAGGACACGAGCAGTCGGTTGTCGAAGGAGACCTGCGGCTGGGTGCCGTGCTCGCGGTCCACGATGCGCAGGCGGCGCGTCGCCATTGCCGTGTTGGCGCGCGGGCAGACCATCGGATCGGTGATGTCGCCGCGATGATCGATGGCGCCGGTCATGATGGCGACGGCGTTTTGCGCGCCTTCCCAGTCAATCGCTACCGCTATTCCGCACATGGTCCGGCTCCCGCCCGATGCCGATTTTTCGGCAGACACGCGAAAACCCTAGGCTTCGATGGTGAAGCCCGCGTTAATAATGACGAAACCGTATACCGGGCGGGCGGGCTATTTCCCCGATTGTTGCTTCAGATAGGCGATGACGTCCGCCCGTTCCTGCGCATCGCGCAGCTGAAAACCCATCGCGGTGCCCGGCACCATCTTCACCGGGCCCTGCAGCCATTTGTCGAGTGTCTGCGCATTCCAGACGATGCCGGAATTCTTCAGCGCAGGAGTGTAGGCGAAACCGGGAACGCCGCCTGCCTTGCGGCCGAACACGCCGCGATGCCTGGGACCGATGCGGTTCGCGTCTAGCGAATGACACGCGCCGCACTTGGCCTCGTAGATCTCCGCCCCCCGTGAGGCATTTCCGGGAGGCGGAGACGCCGGCGGATGAATGGAGGGCGCCGGCGGTAGCGGGGCCGCCGCGACTTCAAACGCAAGCGCGACGGCGGCGACCGGCAATGCCAGCCATAGGGAATTGCCGGTCGTTTTCATGATGCGTGCGGATCAGCCGAACAGCGGCGCCTTCTGCGGAATGGCTTCGCCGAGGACATTGCCCAGGACCGCGGCATGGAACGATTCGTCGGCGGCCACGCGCGCCGCGAAGAGATAGAGATCCGGCTGATCCAGCGACGGGATGACGCCGAGATAGGCATTGGTCGCGCCCTTCTCGAGCTTCAGCGCCAGCTTGAGCACGTCGGCCTGGCTCTTGAGCGAGGCGGCGTTCAGCTCCTTCGCGTAGTCATCCAGCGTCTTGGGCAGGACGGGCTTGCCGCCGAGCTTGCCGATGGCGGCGACGAGATCGTCGCGATGCTGCTTGTGATGGCTCTGGAACGTGACAGCGACTTTGAGCACCTCCGGCGTGAGCAGCTTGCTCTGCGCCCCAAGCTGGTAGGCGGCGATGCCTTCATGCTCCAGGCCGAGCGCCGCGTTCAGAAGCTGGATGTCCTGCGCGGCATTGCCGGTGGCGGCGCGTGCGGCACGGGGCAAGGCCGCCGAACCGAGCACCACGCCGAGACCTGCGACGGACAGCGTCGTGGCGCTGCCGATCAGGAGGCTGCGGCGGGATTTGGGGCCGATATCTTCAATCATGCGTCTCTCCCTCGTTGATGGACTCGAAAATTCCCATCCGTTTCAGAACGGATGCGGTGAGCGCTTCGCAATCGGCGCCCGCGAACGGAAAGGTCTCGCCGAGCGCGGTGCGCAATTCCGGATCGAGCGCGTCCTGGATCTTCTTGCGCGCGCGCAGGTGGCGCGAGCGAACGGTCTCGGGGGGAACGTCGAGCGCTTCGGAGGTTTCCTCCACGCTCAAGCCCTCGATCTCGCGCAGCACGAAGACGGTGCGGAAATTGTCGGGAAGTTTCGTCACGGCGGCTTCCAGGAAGCCCTTGAGCTGCTTGCGCGCGAGGTCGGCTTCCGGCGACAGGCGGCGCTCGGGCGAGCCCAGGAGTTTTTCGCGATACTCGTCCATGACCAGAACCGATTTTTCATTGAAGGCGTTGGCACGGCGCTGCAGCGCTCGCTTGCGGGTGAGCGCCTCGTTGATGGCGATGCGCGTCAGCCAGGTGGACAGCGAAGAGCGGCCTTCGAACCGCCCGATCGCGCCCAGCGCGCGCAGATAGGTTTCCTGCACCACGTCTTCCGCTTCGCTGCGGCTTTTCAGGATGCTCCACGCCGTGCGGAAGAGACGCTGGTTGTTGCGCGTGGTGACGAGGCGAACCGCCCGTGGATCCTTCGCGGCGAAATAGCCCGCCAGCTCCAGATCGGTCAGAACCTCATAGTCGAGAAGCGCCTGCGCGGCCATGTCTCCACCTTCCTGCACCATTGGATGCCGGACGAGGCCCGGCGTTCCCGATGAAGCGAAGATTAGCGGAGGACATCCGCTTGCATGGCCGCAGTTATTTTGTGGCTTAAGGCGCGAAGCTGGAGCGGATTTTCACGCCCCAATGGCCGTTTTCCCTGGTGATGACGTAGACGGAATCGAAACCGCCGATGACCGAACCGTCCTTGCGGTAGCGGGTGAAGCGGGTGTCGACATGTACCTTGTCTTCGCCCGCGTGGATGATCTCGCGCCGCTCCCATGCCGAATGATCCCATTCCGCCAGCGCGCCGGTGGTGAAGCGGTCCGCCGTCATGTCGCCCTTGTTGAGCGTGACGAGCTTGCCGGATGCGAGACGGATGGACGGAAAATTGAACGTCGCCTCGAAGGCTTCGACGTCGCGCGCGTTGAATGCGCTCATGAAATCGTCGAGCAGCTTCATGGCGGCCTCAGTGGAAGATCGCAATTCGCTCATGTGCAAATTCTCTCTGGTCCTCTCGCTCTCCCCCTTCAGGGTGAGGATGAGTTTACCGCGGCATGCCTTCGAATATCTTCAGGCCTTCCGGCAGGATCACCCAGTCCGGCTTGAACTTCGTCATGATCGCCATTGCGGGCTTGAACTGCGAAGTGTCGTCCAGGGTGCCGGCATAGATCGTGTTGCCATGGGGATGGCCCGGCTCGCCACCGAAGACGAGGCTCGCGCACTTCGCGCAGGAGAACCGCTCCGAAGAACGGCCGTCGGCATGATGCATCTGGTACATCGTGTAGGCGCCGGTGACCTTCAGCGCGCCGGGCGGAAGGCCGACAAACGGAATGAAGCCTGAGCCCGATGCCTTCTGGCAATCGTCGCAGCAGCAATAGCCCATGAAGGTCGTCTGCGTGCCCGCGTCGTAGCGCAATGCACCACAGAAACAGCCGCCGGTGATTGGTTTGTCCATTGCTTGCCCGATGTCAGTTTCGGCTTCGATCATAGCGCCTGAATTCCGCCCGTCACAAACATGTGAATAGGCGGGTTCGCTTCTGGACAATGGGACTGCCGTCACAACGAAATGAGCGCGCCAAACGGGGGATGCGGCATGCGGCGGTTCGGAATCCATCTGGCATTGATCCTTGCCGCGATGTGCGCTGCGGCTGCACAGGCGGCGCCGGCATCCATCCAGCTCGGCAGCGCCGTCGTGCCGTTGAACGCGCCATGGAAATTTCATACAGGCGATGACGCACGTTGGGCATCTGTCGATTTCGATGACGCGCAATGGGAAACATACGACCTGACCCCGAAAGCCGGCGCACATGACGGCGACGTGGGATTGAAGGGTTACGTCGCCGGATGGAATGCGCGCGGCCATCGCAACTACAGCGGTTATGCGTGGTACCGCATGGCGGTACGCGTGCGCGGCGCCAACTCCAGTACGCTCTGGATCGATGGTCCTGCCGCCGTGGATAGTGCATACCAGCTCTATTTCAATGGCCGTCTGATCGGCAGCGACGGCGATTTTTCCCGCGATCCACCGTCCATCGTTTCCATTCAGCCGCGGCTCTTCGCCTTGCCTCGCGGTCTCTGGCACGCCGACGGCGACGCTCTGAGCGGCGTGGTCGCCATCCGCGTCTATACGGTGAAGGCCGGCGCCGTGCCGCCGGACTATGGCGGAATCCATATCGCGCCACTGCTCGGCAACGAGAAAGGCGCCAGCGACCACTATCGCGGACAGTGGCTCCAGACATTCGAAGGCTACGTTGTTGATGCGAGTGAGGGGTTGATTTTCTTGATGCTGGCCGTAATGGCGCTAAGCATCCTGCCCTTCGACCGTGGAAACAGCTTCTATGTCTGGTCGGCGGTCGCGCTGTGCCTGGCCGGCTTCGCGCGCGGCAATCAGGCCATCTATTTCTGGGGCCAGACCGAAACCTATATCGAAATCGTGCTGCTGCGGATCGTACTGGCGGACGGGCTGGTTTTTGGTGCATTCGCCATGGCATGGCGCGCGGCGTTCGGGCTTCGGCAGGAACGGTGGAGCGCCATTGCCGCTGCCGCGTTGACCGCGGGCTACATCGTCACGCGGTTCTGCGGCCTCTACATGGTGTCGTCGCACTTGTGGGCGGGTGCCGGCGCGTTGTTCGCAGACCTTCACCAGATCGTGCGGTTCGGGCTACTGGCGCTGTTCATCTATCTGGCCATCCGCGGCGCGATGCGGCGCGAAACAGGTGCGTGGATCGGCGTCGCCGCGCTGATCTTCCTGGGCATCGGACTATTCGCGCAGGAAGTCGGCATGCTCGGCGTACAGGGAATCTGGTTCCCCTTCGGCGTCGGCGTGTCCCGCACGGAATACGCCCACGCCGTGTTCGACGTCCTGATGTTCGCCTATCTGCTCGCCCGCCTCTGGCACTTCGCGCCGCAAGGCAGAGTCGTCAACAAAGCAAGCTAGACGTTCTCTTCCGTCTTCGGCTTCCGCGGCGGGGGAAGCGCCTTCTGCCGGACGTCGTCGTCGGTGACGAACTCGAAGGCGAGCTTGTCGTTGTCGCGATCAAGCAGGATGCGCACCGTGCCGCCGTTCTTGAGTTTGCCGAACAGGATCTCGTCGGCCAGCGGCTTCTTGATGTTGTCCTGGATGACGCGCGCCAGCGGCCGTGCACCGAATGCGTCGTCATAGCCCTTCTCGCCCAGCCAGCGCGCCGCTTCCGGCGTGAGGTCGAACGTCACGTCGCGGTCGGTGAGCTGCGCTTCCAGCTCGAGCACGAACTTCTCGACCACGCGGTCGATGGTGCTGCGGCCGAGCGGCGCGAAGGCGATGGTCGCATCGAGGCGGTTGCGGAATTCCGGCGTGAACAGCTTCTTGATCGCTTCGTCGTCCTCGCCCACGCGCTTGCCGCGGCCGAAACCGATGGAGTCCTTTGCGGCATCCGATGCACCCGCGTTCGTGGTCATGATGAGCACGACATTGCGGAAATCGATCTTCTTGCCGTTGTGATCGGTAAGCTTGCCGTGGTCCATCACCTGCAGAAGGATGTTGAACAGGTCCGGATGCGCCTTCTCGATTTCGTCGAGCAGCAGCACGCAATGCGGATGCTGGTCCACGCCGTCGGTGAGCAAGCCGCCCTGGTCGAAACCGACATAGCCCGGCGGCGCGCCGATCAGGCGGCTGACGGTGTGGCGCTCCATGTATTCGGACATGTCGAAGCGGATCAGCTCCACGCCCATGATGGAGGCGAGCTGCTTGGCCACTTCGGTCTTGCCAACGCCGGTCGGGCCGCTGAAGAGATAGCAGCCGATGGGC
>DATIVW010000089.1:0-2236 GCA_035465595.1 Rhizomicrobium sp.
GAATTACATCTCTCACAACACGCTCGACAACAATAACAACGGCATCGGCCTGTATGTGGCCGGTACCGGCGCCAAGCAGCACAGTTTCGTCGGCAGCAACGAGATCGAGAACAACGGGTTTTTCGGAGTCTATGGCCAGGCGAATTCCGGCGCCTATCAGCTTGTCAGCATCTTCACGCTGGGCAACACCGTCACCGGCAATGGCGCCAATTATCTGTTTGGTACCTCGGGCGGCGCGACGAACAACATCTACTAGTCCAGCGCGAAACCCGAATGGCGGCGGGTCCGAAGGGGTCCGCCGGTTTCGTTTGGGACGCCGGCCATGTGCCGTTGAAGGGGGCATGGGCCTTCACTAGGGTGCCGGGACGATGGCAAGCGACAACACATATGATTCCGGCGTGGCGCAGGTCGATCCGACGGGCGGCCTACCGCGCGAGGAACAGGCGCGCGGCGATTCCGCCGCCGTGCAGGTGACCGGCGGAGGCCAGCGCCGGCAGGCTGCTCCAGTCCGCGCCATGCGCGGGCCGCGCCTCGGCTCGCCGCAACAGCCTGCCGTCGATCCGCGCATCGCCGATCCGCTGGTCAACGAAGGCAAGATCGCGCTGGAGCGGAACGATCCAACGCTCGCCGAGTTGCGCGCGATGCAGGCGCTGCAGCAGGTACCCGATCACCTCGAAGGCCTGATCCTGCTTTACCAGGTCAAGCGCAAGACGGGCATGAACAACGGGCCGCAGATCGAAAGCCTGTTGCGCCGCATCGTGCGCAAGAGCCCCAATCTTCTTTGGGCCACCACCGAGCTTGCCTTCATGCTGTTCGCGCGCGGGGAGCGCGTTGAATGCGAAGCCCATGCGCGCAATGCCATTCGCCTGGCGCCGCGCAACGCGCAGGCGCACGGCATCATGGGCCTCATCCTCACGGAGACGAACCGCGCCCTGGCGGGCGAATTCCACTTCCGCAAATCCATCGAAATTGCGGGCGAGAACGCGCGCGTCTGCTCCAGTCTCGCCAATTGCCTGAAGACGCAGGGCAAGGTGGAGGAAAGCGAGGAATGGTACCGCAAGGCCACCCAGCTCGATCCCACCAACCCCGGCACCTGGGCCGGCTGGAGCCGCCTTGAAGAAGCGCGCCGCAACATTCCACGCGCATGGGAGCTGCTGCACAAGGCCGAGGAAGTGGCACCTGCATCCGCCGATCTCAGCCTCGCGCGCGCCATCCTCTACGGCCGAGAGAAGAAGAACGAAGACGCGGTGAAGGAGCTCACGCGCAGCCAGGCGGAAGGCAAGGTGCAGCAGATATCCGCCGTCGCGCTGCTCGAACGCGGCCGCCTTTACGACAAGATGGACCGCTTCGAAGACGCCTGGCGCGACTATGTCGAAGGCAAGCGCATTTGCCGTGACGTGCAGGGCCGCCGCTACAACGAACAGCATGCGCGCGACCTGGTGGAACGTCTCAAGCGCTTCTTCACGCGCCAGCGCATGAGCATCCTGCCCCGTGCCCAGCGCGACATCGACATGCCGCAGCCGATCTTCATTGTCGGCTATCCGCGGTCCGGCACGACCATGACCGAACAGACGATCACCGCCCATCCGCTGATCTCCGCCGGCGACGAGCTTGTCTTCATCAACGATCTCACGCGCGTCGGCTCGCGCATGCTGGGAAGCCCGCTGCAATATCCCGAATGCCTCGCGGATCTATGGATGGGCGACAACCAGCTCACGCTGGACCAGTTTCGCGACTATTATCTTCAGCGCGCGGAACAGCTTGGAATCTGGGAGCCCGGCGCGCGCTATTTCACCGACAAGATGCCGCTCAACGAAACGCATCTGGGCCTCATCCACCTGATGTTCCCCGAATCGCCGATCGTTCATGTCCGGCGCCATCCGCTGGACATCCTGCTGTCGAATTTCTCCAACTTCCTGACGCATGGATTCCACCAGGCCTTCGATGTGCGCAGCTGCGCCACCCATTACGTCCTGATCGACGGGCTGGTCGAGCACTACAAGCAGCACCTAGACATGAAATATCTCGAGGTGCGCTATGAAGATCTCGTCGAGGACCAGGAGCCCAATGTGCGCCGGATCCTCGACTTCATCGGCGTCGATTTCGACCCCAGGACGCTGGCATTCCACGAGAACCAGCGCTACGCGCGGACCGCGAGCTACGCGCAGGTTACCGAAAAGCTCTATGACAGCTCGGTCTATCGCTACCGGCACTATCGCAAGCATCTGGACGAGGC
>DATIVW010000090.1:0-5415 GCA_035465595.1 Rhizomicrobium sp.
GCCGACGACGTAAGCAGCGACAAGTTGATTCTGGAGCTTGGTGCCGTCGATCATGTCGGCCAGCAAGGTGCGGGCATGGCGCGCGCCCTGGCTGTGCCCCGCGATGATGAAGGGCCGGCCGTGATTGTAGTGCTCAAGATAGTATTCGAAGGCGCGCTTCACGTCCGAATAGGCGACATCCATCGCCTGATCGGCGGCGGGCGTGTGATGCACGAAGCCGCGCAACGCCATCTGGCGATACCGCGGCGCATAGATCGCGCAACAGCCGTTGAACGCGCTCGCCTGGTTGCGCAGCGAGCCGTCATCCGTGCGCTTGTTGGTGGCGGCATCGTCTATGGCCGCGTTCCATTGTCCGGGCGAGAAGAAACTCGTCGGATAGATGAAGAAGACATCGACCGGAGCAGTCCTGGGATCGGCGATGGTTTCGCCGGGCGGCGCCACGTCGGTGGGATTGTTCATGCCCGGCAGGGCAGCCCAGGCGCCGGCCTGCGCATAGTCCGGAGCGGGCGGCGTGGCGGCGGGATCGAATGCATCTTCGGCGGCGAGCGAAACGTCTCCCAGGCACAGAGCCGCCACTCCCAACATAACCAAAAAGCGATTCATTCCTGGCTCCTCGCGACTCAAAGGACGGGCGCGTCCGCCTTCATGTAAGGTTTGGGCAGAGAGTAAGGAATGTCCACGTCATACTCGCCCCGGGCGAGGCTGGTTCCGGCACCTCCACAGCCCCTTATCAAACCGCCCGAACGCCACTATATTCCGCTTCGCAACAAATTTCGAAAGGAGGTGATCCAGTGTCTCATTGTCATGACCTGCGGCCCGTGAGGATCGCGACTGGATCGTTCATTCTTCGAGGGGTCCACGCGGCCTGACCGCTACAGCGGTTCACGGGAACCGCCGAACTGACAATGGAAGGGTCGTCCGAAAGGACGGCCCTTCTTTGTTTTTTTGGCTTTGATTTTTGGGCTTCGCTTCCGCGCGAGTTTGCTCTCACGCGCCTCCGAACATGGCCTTCGCGAAACTGTGATCGCGGCTTCGCGCCCTTGAGGGCCGCAATATCGATGCCTGGTACAAGGCGTTCGACGTGAAGCCCGGCGACAAGCTCTATCTGGCGCCCAAGGACCGCGTGCAGATCTGGTAGCGCGGCGCGACGTTACGGAAAGCGCCGGTCCCTCGCGGGCCGGCGTTTTCGTTTGCTTGACGAGAGGCGCGCGGCGGCGTTCCATTTGAACCCGAAACGCTCAACCAGAACAAGGCCATGGCGCGCGAAGAACTCCTGGAACTCGGATTGAATCAGGCACATCTGCCGGCGCTGCTGATGGCGTTGGTGCATGTCACCGGCGATGCCTCGATCATCGATGAGTTTCCGAGGCCGCTCTATGACTTCTTCGCCGAGGGCCGGCTCGGCGGCTACAACGAGGAAGTACAGGCGAAAATACGCGCCCGCGCCAAGGCCGCAATCGAAGCCTATCTGGTGAAAGGCCAGAAGCTTCCGCCGCCACCGTCGAATGACACGCTGCACAAGATGATGAACTTTATCGCCGGCGTGGACATCCCCCAGCACTACATTCCATTCATGGAAGAAGAGCTCGGCATTTCCGGCGAGGACGTGAAGCACCCGCATTGGGAGACCGAGAAGCTGAGCGCCGCGCGCGGAAGGATGCGCGTGGTGGTGATCGGCGCGGGCATGAGCGGCATCCTTTCGGCCATTCGCCTGCAGCAGGCCGGCATCGCCTTCGACGTCATCGAGAAGAACGCCGATGTCGGCGGTACATGGCTGGAAAACACCTATCCCGGCTGCCGCGTGGACAATCCCAACCATATGTACTCGTTCAGCTTCGAGCCGAACCACGACTGGCCGTACCACTATTCGACCCAGGACGTGTTGCTCGATTACTTCCGCCGCACGGCCGAGAAGTACGGTCTGCGCAAGCGCATCCGCTTCGAAACGCAGGTTCTGGAAACGCGCTTCGACGAGAAGGCGTCGAAGTGGCATGTGAAGATCAGGGATAAAGCAGGCAAGGGAGAAACCATCGTCGCCGATGCCGTGATCAGCGCGGTGGGCCAGTTAAACCAGCCCAAAATGCCCGATATTCCCGGCGTAGGCTCGTTCAAGGGTCCGGCCTTCCATTCCGCACAATGGCGCCACGACGTCGACCTGAAAGGCAAACGCGTCAACGTGATCGGCACCGGTGCGTCAGCGTTCCAGTTCGTGCCGGCGATCGCGCCGATCGTGAAGGAGATGAAGGTCTTCCAGCGGACGCCGCCATGGCTTGGGCCCACGCCCGACTATCACGAGAAGGTCGGTGAAGGGAAAAAGTGGCTGCTGGAACACATGCCCTTCTACGCGAAATGGTACCGATTCTGGATCTTCTGGATGATGACGGACGGCATCTACGAGTTCGTGAAATCCGATGCGACCTGGAACGGGCCCGAAAATTCCGTATCGCCGAACAATGCGATGTTGCGGGAAATGCTGTCTGCCGCGATCAAGCCGCAGACCGACGATGCGCCATGGCTCTTTGACAAGATCATTCCGGATTATCCCTTCGGCGGCAAACGCTCGGTGCGCGACAATGGCGTGTGGGTGGCGGCGCTGAAACGCCCCAATGTCGAGCTAGTTACCGAGCCGATCGCGGAAATCAATGCGACCGGCATCAAGACGAACGACGGCAAGCAATATGATTCGGACGTTCTGATATACGGCACCGGATTCCACGCGAGCAATTTTTTGCGCACGTTCAGAGTCTATGGCCGAGGCGGCGTGGAATTGCACGATCAGTGGAACGGAGATGCGCGCGCCTACCTGGGCATGACGGTGCCTCACTTCCCGAATTTCTTCATCATCTACGGCCCGAACACCAACATCGTGGTGAACGGCAGCATCATCTTCTTCAGCGAATGCAGCGTGCGTTACATCATGGGCTGCCTGCGGCTTCTGGCGGAAACCGGCAATGCAACGCTGGAGCCCAAGGAGACTGTGCACGACACATTCAATGCGCGGGTCGATGAGGCCAACAAGATGATGGCCTGGGGTGCGCCGCAAGTTTCGAGCTGGTACAAGAACGCCAAGGGGCGCGTCAGCCAGAACTGGCCCTTCCCGCTCGTGGATTACTGGAGCGCCACGCTGAAGCCCAACCCGAACGATTTCGAGTTGCGCAAGGCGGGCTAGCCCCAGATCTCTTTCGCATAGCGCAGGAAATTCTTGCCCATGATCTTCTCGATTCGGGCATCGCCATAGCCTTTGGCCTTGAGCAATCCTTCCAGCTTGCGGAACTGGTCCACGCCGCGCAGGTCGATCACGAAAGGATAGGTGTCCGGGCGTTCTCCCGTGGCGCCCAGTCCCGTCTTCGCGCGGTCCTCGATCTGCTTGGTGAGGAAGGCCTGATACCGGTTGAGATCGTCGATCGGGGTGACCGTGCCGTCGGTACCGATGCCGATCGCATCTTCGCCGCAGACATTCACCGCATGGTCGATATGCGCCACGACATCCTCGGCATGCGGATGCCCATCGATCTTCAGATAGGGCATGAAATAGATGCCGATGAAGCCGCCCTTCGAGGCGACGAGCTTCAGTTCCTCGTCGGTCTTGTTGCGCGGCAGGTCGACCAGCGCGCGGCAGCCGGTGTGGTTGATCGAGATCGGCGCTTTCGATGCCCGCGCCGCGTCCAGGCAGGTGTTCTGGCCGGAATGAGACAGATCGACCATCACCCGATGTTCGTTCAACTGCGCGACGACCTCGCGGCCGAAATCGGTGAGGCCTTGGTTCTCCCTCACCATGGAGCCGTCGCCCAGCTGGTTGCGCGGATTATAGGTGAGTTGGATCACGCGCACGCCGAGACCGGCGAATGTGGCGACGCGCGAAGCGTCGTTGCCCATCATCGCCGCGTTCTGGAAGCCGTAGATGACGCCGATCATGTTTTCGCTCTTCGCGCGCAGGATGTCGGATGCCTTCTCGACGCGCAGCAGGTCATTCGGCCGTGACCGCAGGACATCATCCCACATGGCAATGGTGCGGATGCTTTCCTCAAAAGGCTCTTCCGGCCCGCCGACATAGCCGAGCGTGACGTTCACCGCGGCAAGTCCCGAGGCGCGAGCGTCCGCTATCGTACGGTCGTCCATGTCCACGCCATCCATAGCCACCGGATTGTCGCTTTGCGGCCTGGTGAGCGCGAGATTGGGATTTTCCAGCCCGCCCAATGCGTTGACGATGATCATGCTGCCCGCTCCCTTTGCAGGCTTCGCGCCCGCCTTTGCCAACGCCTGTGCCGATATGGAACTGGCGCCGAGTGCGGCGCCCATTGCCAAAACTTCACGTCTATTGCCGAAAATCATTTCCACCCCATCTCAACCAATGGGAGCCATTGTTCTGACGGCTGCAGGACAGCGCAACCTTGTTTGCGATGTGCGCGTTGCAGCAGAAGATAGGGGCGTCGCCGTGCGATACAGTCGCAAACATCTGCACTTCATCTGGGCGGACAGGGCCGTTCTCTGGCTGGCCATGTTGTTTGTCGCGCTGGCCGTTATCGGCTGGATCCTTGTGGCGCTGGCCGCCGGTCCTGCGGGCGCAAACCATGTCGTTGCCAGCCTGGGCTTGAATGCCACGCCGGTCATCGTGCTGGCCAGCGTGTGGGCCACGCTGCGCGCGATCGATTTCATTGCCAAAGGTTCAACTTATCGGCTGTTCATGGCGCAGCCAGAGCAAGCCGCCAACTCGACCGACCATGCGGCGACGTCAGACCATGGCAAGCCGATGGCGGCGCACTGAATTTCTTTTCAATATTGGATGGCCTGCCAGCCGTAGCTCGCGGCACCGGTCCGCCTTCGCCCTTCAGGCTACGGCGGATGCGCCTTCTCTCGCTTCGCGAGCGAAGGCTGGTACGGGCGGCCGGACTTGAACCGGCACAGGCCTTGCGGCCCAACGGATTTTAAGTCCGGTGCGTCTACCATTCCGCCACGCCCGCGCAGGACGATTCCTGTATAGCGATGAGCCAGGTCCACTAGAAGCCGGCGGGGAATGGCTGCCAAGGACACGGACGGTCGGCAACTCTCGGTTGAGTCTCTTCAAGAAATCCAAATATTTCCAAGGCTTAAGCGCGATTGACAGCGCGGGTTCGCCGACTATAGTGCGCGACTTTCCGGGGACCTTCCCGCAAACGCATCTGGAAAGCCTGAGACGAAATGAGCAAGCGCGCATCCGCCAAATTCAAAATCGACCGCCGCATGGGCGAGAGCATCTGGGGCCGCAACAAGAGCCCCGTGAACAAGCGCTCCTATGGCCCCGGCCAGCACGGCCAGCGCCGCGCCAAGAAGCTGTCGGACTACGGCACGCAGCTGCAGGCCAAGCAGAAGCTGAAGGGCGTGTACGGCAACATCACCGAGCGCCAGTTCCGCAAATACTACCAGGAAGCCTCGCGC
>DATIVW010000091.1:0-2231 GCA_035465595.1 Rhizomicrobium sp.
AAAATCCGTTGAAATTCGTGCGCACCGCCACCGAATAGGCGCCGATGGATTCGAACACGATGAAGTCGCCGGGGCCGATGTTTTCGGGCAGCGCCAGCGGCCGCGGCAGCACGTCCAGGCTGTCGCAGGTGGGGCCGTAGATCCGGAACGCCTTGTGCCCCTGCGGCTTCTCCGAAACCTTGCCCTTGGCATCCAGGCTGAACACGCGGTGGAAATAATCCGCGTTCCAGCCGGGGAGGGTCAGCTCGTCGAAGCTGCCATAGACTCCGTCGTTCAGGTACAGCGAGTCGCCCTTGCGCAGGATCACCTGCGTGACGAGCGACATGCCTTCGGCGATGAGCGCGCGGCCCGGCTCGCAGATCACCGGGATCGGCTTCGGCATCGTCGCCAGCGCTTCCTTGATGGAATCGAAATACCAGTGATAGGGCGGCACGTCGTTGTTGTTATAGGGACCGGGGAAGCCGCCGCCGACATCCAGCGCCGCGATCTCGACGCCCGCCAGCGCCGCGGTGCGCCGCGCCATCTCCACCGCCTGCGCGTAAGAGAAGGGCGAGAGGCATTGCGAGCCGACATGAAAGGTGATGCAGGGCTGCGCGCCGGCCTCTTTCACGCGCTTCAGGAGGCGGGAGGCTTCCTCCGGCGTGCAGCCGAACTTGCTCGAAAGCTCCAGCAGCGCGCCGCCCAAGGGCGTGGCGATGCGCACGAAGATGCGCAGCTTCCTGGAATTCTTCGTTTCGGCGAGAAGCTTTTCGAGCTCGTAGTCGCAATCGACGACGTAATCGGTGACGCCGTATTTCTCGAAGGCGATCTTGGCGGTGCCCGGGGCGCGTACCGGCGCCATGAAATGGCAGATAGCATCGGGGAAGCGGCCCTTCACGAGCTCGATTTCCGGCAGCGAGGCGGTGTCGAAATGGCGGATGCCGCCGGCCCACACCTGGTCCAGCACGTTCACATGCGGGTTGGCCTTGATCGCGTAGAGCGTGTCGCCGGGAAAATGGTCGAGGAAACGCTTGGCCGCTTCGGCGAATTTCGACGGATGGATAACGTAGGTCGGCTCGGCCGGCTTCGTCTTCTCGATGACCTGCTCGATATTCGCAAAGCGCGGAATGTCCGCGGAACGCACGTTCATCTCGGCGTGCCTCAAAGCAACGATGCGCTCTTAGGGCCGCGTGGGGTGGGGGTCAAGGGCGCTTGGCCGCGCGCAGCTCGCGGATGGTTTTCTTGCCGTCGGCGCTCGGTTGATAAACGTTTGTTATCTCGGCGAGCGCGCGCTGGAACTGGTCCAGCGTGAAGCCTTCGGGCACGTCCCAGGCATCGAAGCCGACGCGTTTCATGTAGGCGATCTGGTCATAGAGGAAGTGGCCGGTGCCGCGGATCTCGCCGGTGAACTTCAGCCTTTCACGCAGCATCCGCGCCCAGGAGAACGCGCGCCCGTCGCGGAACACGGGAAATTCCAGAACGATGACGGAGAAGCGCTGAACATCCTCGCCCAGGAGCTCGGGGTTCTCCGGCGCTTTCAGACGGATGCCGAGCGGCACATTGCGCGCCAGAAGCGCATCGCGCTCCTTCTGGAAGCGCACCAGCGAAACGATCGCGGCGCCCTCGGGCAGCGCCGCATCGTCGGCGACCGTCACGAAACCGTCGTTCGCGAACGTGCCGTCCTTAATGAGCGGCATAGGTCTGTTCCAGATAGGCCATGTTCTTGAACGGCTCCATGCCGACCCGGCGATAGGTGTCGAGGAAGCGTTCCTTGCCTTCGCGCAGCTTGATGTAAGTGTCGATCACGCGTTCGACCGCCGGCCCGATGTCCTTCGCCGTGAAGCCGGGGCCCATGATGTCGCCGATGCTGGCGTCTTCCGCACCGGAGCCGCCAAGCTGGAGCTGGTAGTATTCCACGCCCTTCTTGTCGACACCGAGAATGCCGATGTGGCCGGCGTGATGATGCCCGCAGGCGTTGATGCAGCCGGAGATCTTGATCTTGAGCTCGCCGATATCGTGCTGGCGGTCGAGATTCTCGAAGCGTTTCGCGATGTCCTGCGCGATGGGAATGGAGCGCGCGTTGGCGAGGTCGCAATAGTCAAGGCCGGGGCAGGCGATGATGTCGGTTACCAGCCCCGCATTCGGTGTGGCCAGATGCAGCGCCTTCAGCTTCTTGTAGATCGCAGGCAGATCCTTCTTGCGCACATGCGGCAGCACCAGGTTCTGTTCGTGGCTCACGCGGATTTCGGTGA
>DATIVW010000092.1:0-7217 GCA_035465595.1 Rhizomicrobium sp.
TTGCCCATCTGCTCGAGGAAAGGGCGGCCGCGCACCCCGAACGCAACTTCATCGGCCAGCGTCAGACGCTGCCCGACGGCAAGACCGGCGACTGGAAATACATCACCTATGGCGAAGCCAATGCGCGCGCGAATGCCGTCGCGCAGGCGCTGCTCAACCGCGGCCTTGGAGCCGATACGCCGCTGATGATCCTTTCGGGAAACTCGATCACGCATGCCGTGATGATGCTCGGCGCCATGAAGGCGCGCGTGCCTCTTGCGCCGGTAAGCGTCGCCTATTCGCTGATGAGCGGCGATCATTCCAAGCTCAGGCACGTCTTCGAAGTTTCGAAGCCGAAGATGATATTTGCTGAACAGGGCCCGTTGTATGCGCGTGCGCTGGCCGCGTTGCCGCTTGACGGCGTCGAAGTGGTAACCGTGGCGTCCGCTCCTGACATCAAGTCCACATCCTATGACGACCTGCTGAAGACGAACGTTTCGGCGGATGTCGCGGCCTCTGTCGACAAGATCAGTCATGACACTGTCGCGAAGTATCTTTTCACCTCCGGTTCGACGGGCATGCCCAAAGGCGTGATCCAGACACATGGCATGATGTGCGCCACGATTGCGGCAGGTGAAGGCCTTCGTACCGAGGAACCGGATCCGAACGAGATTCCGCAGAGCCTGGAATGGATGCCGTGGAACCACATCTCGGCCGGCAATATCGGGTTCAACAGCAACCTGAATGCGGGCGGCACGGTGCATCTCGACATGGGCAAGCCGATCCCCGGCATGTTCGACGAGACGATCCGCAACCTGCGCGAGATTTCGCCGCTTGTATTCGGCAGCGCGCCGATCGCTTTCGGCTGGCTCGCGGACGCGATGGAGCGCGACACCATTCTGCGCGACAACTTCTTCAAGAAGATGCGCTATGTGGGTTACGGCGGCGCAACGCTGAGCCAGGACATCTACGAGCGCATCCAGGCGCTCTCGATTGCCTCCACCGGCCAGCGCATTCCGCTGACGACCATGTATGGCGCGACCGAGACGCAAGGCGTGACGGTCGTGCACTGGCTGACGGAGCGGGTGGGCCTGATTGGGCTGCCATTGCCGGGCATCACGCTGAAGCTGGTGCCCAACGGCCAGAAATTCGAAGTGCGGGTCAAAGGCCCGACGGTAACGCCGGGTTATCTCAACAGGCCGGATCTGACGCAAAAGGCATTCGACGAGGAGGGCTACTATAGTCTCGGCGATGCCGCCAGATTCCTGGACGAGAACGATCCCGCGCAGGGGCTGGTCTTCGACGGCCGTGTGACGGAAGACTTCAAACTCGACAGCGGCACATGGGTATCCGTGGGTACGTTGCGCGCGCAAGCCGTCGGCGCGGCCTCGCCGCTTGTCCAGGACTGCGTCGTATGCGGCCAGGACAAGCCCTTTGTCGGCCTCCTGGCATGGCCGGTCATTGCGATCGCGAAAGAGATCGCGGGCGATCCCTCGCTCTCAGGGCCCGCTGCCATCGTTTCGCATCCGAAGGTACGCGAGTTCGTGCAGAAACATTTCGCGGCGCATAACAAGCAGAGCGGCGGCTCGTCGGGCCGCATCAAGCGCGTGATCCTGATGACCGAGCCTCCGTCGGTCGATGGTCACGAGATCACCGACAAGGGCTATGTGAACCAGCGCGCCACGATGGACCGGCGCGCCGATCTTGTCGCCAAGCTCTACCAGAATCCGCCGCCGCCGGAGGTCATCGAGATTCCGTGACGTCGCCGCGCGAGATCCTGGATTTCTGGAGCGGTACGGTCGGCGAAAAGCGCTGGTATGTCACTGAACCCCAACTCGATGAGCTGATCCGGGTGCGTTACGAAAACCTCTGGCGTGAGGCGCGCGCCGGCGGATTGTCATCCTGGGAGGAAACGCCGGAAGGCGCGCTGGCGCTCGTGATCGTGCTCGATCAGTTTCCGCGCAACATGTTTCGCGGCACGGCGGACGCGTTTGCGAGCGATGCGCTCGCCCGCGGCGTCGCGGAACGCGCGATTGCGCATGGTTTCGACCTGCACATAGAACCGCCGCTGCGGCATTTCTTTTACATGCCGCTGGAGCATTCGGAGAGCCTTGCCGATCAGGACCGGTCCGTGGCGCTGTTCGCCGAGCGGCTTGGCGAGAACCATTACACTTATCCCTATGCCCTCGGGCATCGCGCCGAAATCGCTCGCTTCGGGCGATTTCCCAGCCGCAACAAGGCTCTGGGGCGGGTCTCCACGCCGGAAGAGCAAGCCTTCCTCGACGGCAAGATGAAGCGCGACTGAACAGGACCTTAAGGCCTTGCTTACCTTGGCGGGCCTAGGCTGTGCCCATGAGAACGGGTGACCTCTGCCAGCTTGCCGCCGAACTCGCCGTCGAACACGGCGCCGATGCGGTGGACTATGCGCGCCGCGCGGTCGTGACGCTGGAGTGCGAGGGCGAGGGTGAGCGCGCCCAGTTCTGGTTCGCGCTTTCCATCCTCCTGGACGACATTGTCACCCAGCGCGTCGACCCGGATCGTCCTGTCGTCATTCACTAATCTTCCGCTTCTTGCGCGCCGGGCCGTTGCCTGCGCAAACTTGTCCGTATTCCTTGCGGACAGCAGATGCCTCTCGATCCCGTTCTGAAAGCCTTTCTCGATCAGGTTGCCGCCATGGGCGGCCCCAAGACGTGGGAAATGCAGCCCGGCGAAGCGCGCGAAGCGTTTGCGGGGCTCATGCAGCTTGCCGGGCCGAAAGACATTCCCATCGGGAAGGTGACGGCTATCGCGATCCCTGCCGCGCATGGCGAGATCGCCGCGCGAAGCTACGCGCCCGTTGCCGCAAACAGCGAGCCTCTGCCCACCCTGGTGTTCTTCCATGGCGGCGGCTGGGTGATCGGCAATGTCGATACGCATGACGGGTTGTGCCGCATCATCGCCAACGGCTCGGGCTGCCGCGTGATCTCGGTGGAATACCGCCTGTCGCCGGAGAGCAAATTTCCCGGACCGGTCGAAGATGCCATGACTGCCGTGGAATGGATCGAGAAGAACGCCGCGCAGCTCGGCGTGGATGCCAACCGCCTTGCAGTAGGCGGCGACTCCGCCGGAGGCGATCTTGCGGCCGTTGTCGCGCAGATCGCCAAGGCGAAAGGCGCGCCAAAGATCGCCTATCAACTGCTGCTGTTTCCCGTGACCCAGATCGGCGAGGAGACGACCTCGCTGCGCGAATATGCGGAAGGCTATTTTCTGGAGCGCAAGACGCTGGACTGGTTCTACAGCCATTACCTTCCGACGGATGCCGACAGGAAAGATCCGCGCATCTCGCCGCTGGCGTCAGAAGACGTGTCCGGCTTGCCGCCCGCCTATTTCATGCTGGCGGGCTTCGATCCGCTGCACGACGAAGGATTGGCCTATGCGGAGAAACTGCGGAGCGCCGGCGTCTCCGTGACCGTCGCGGATTTTCCCGACATGGTGCACGACTTCATCTATCTGCAAGCCGTGCTGCCGCAAGCCGCAGAAGCGCTGAACGCCGCCGCGAAGGCACTGAAGGCCGCGCTCACGTAGGGATGAGCTTTCCCGGATTGAGGACGCCCTTGGGATCGAGCGCCATCTTGATCGCGCGCAGCACGTCGATGCCGAGCTCGCCTTTTTCCTGCTTCATCCACGGCAGGTGATCCTCGCCCACGCCGTGGTGGTGGCTGAGCGTTCCGCCATGGGCGACGATGGCGTCCGTCGCCGCCCGCTTGATTGCGAGCCATTGTGCGACATCGCCGTCCAGCGCGCGCGGGAAGATATACGTGAAATACAGGCTCGCGCCGTCTGGATAGGAATGGCTGATGTGGCAGGCGACGATGCCATGCGCGCCGGGACGCGGCGCGGTTTCGCGGATGGTGTCTTCCAGTGCTTTCTTCACCGCCGCATAGAGCGCATCCATCTTCGTCCAGCTCGTCGCGGTTTCCAGCGTGTCCACGCCGAGGCCGCGATCCATCAACGGCTCGCGCAGATAGGGCCCATGGAAACGCCCATGATGCCAGCGCTTGCCTGTGCCGTCGCCGATGGACATTGCGCCGAACTGCCGGGCGATTTCGCCGAAGCGCCTGCGCGAGCGCTCGACGGTTGTGCGGTCGCCCTCGAATCCGGCCACCATCGCCGAGGCGCTTTCGCCGAACTTGCGATAGTCCAGATAGGCGTCCTGGATGCGGCTGCCCAGGCTCTTTCTCTTCCCGGCGGCGCCATAGGCGCGATAGAAGCGGGTCTCTTCCGCGTCCGACAGGCGCAGCATGGCGACGGGCAACTCTTCCTGCACCGCGTGACGGATGGCCGCCGCACCGCTCGCGAAATCGTGGAAGAGATAGCCGGTGTAGAGGCTGGTTTCCGGCGCGGGCCGAACATGAACTGTCGCCTCGGTGATGACGCCGAACACGCCTTCCGATCCGAGCACCAAGTCAGTGAGGCGTGGTCCGGCCGATGAGCCGGGGAAGTCTTCCGTCGTGAGCAATCCACGCGGCGTCGCGAGCTTGGCGGACACCAGCCAGTCATTCGCGCGGCCATAGCGGCTCGATTGCTGGCCCGCCCCGCGATGGGCGATCCAGCCACCGAGCGTGGAGAACTCGAAACTCTGCGGGTAGTGGCCGAGGACAAGGTTCTGCGCACGAAGCGCCTTGTCGAGCGCGGGGCCATAGATGCCCGCTTCCGCCGTCGCGGTTCGCGACACGGCATCGACGCCGATCAACCTGTCCATGCCCGACATGTCGAGAGAGACGGCGGCCTTGAACGGGCCGGCATCGGCGGTCACGCTGCCGACGACGCTCGTTCCGCCGCCATAGGGAATAACGGCAATCCTGTTGTCCGAGGCGAAGGACAGCACCGACAACACTTCTTCCGTGCCGCGCGGATAGAGAACTGCATCCGGTGCGGTGGTGAGGTTGCCGGCACGCAGATGCAGAAGATCGTGATAGGAGCGTCCGCGGGCGTGGAAGGCGCGCTCGAACGGATCCTCGCGCACGCGATCTTCGCCGAGTATCTGCGCGAAATGCGCGCGTTGCACCGCATCCAGCCGCGACGGGGCGAGGGCAATGTCCTCCAGCAGGCGCGCCGGCGTGGCGAGCAGGCTCGGCATGCCGAGTTGCTCGGCCATCCAGGTCCACGCCGCTTCGTTGCCCGCGACGTCGTCCTTGTGGGCGGCCCAACCCCAGCCGTTCCAGCTTATCTTGGTGCGATCGGTGCTCATGAAGGCACGCTAGCAGATCAGCAGCGCAAATTGATGGCGCGGGGCAGGATTTCGAAGGTTGCCGGTAAACGGCCCGCGCTTTCGCCGTCCACCTCCACCAGGACCGGATGCCCGCCGGTCTCTGCGACCGGCACGGCCACGACCCGGCTGCCCCGCAGGGCCCGCACCGACGGATTGTTGAGATGCTCGCCCGTGTAGATGAGTTTCATGTCCGCGGCCGCCCGGCTTTTCGGGCTGCCACCCATGACGATCACATCGAAGACGCCGTCGTCCGGGCGGGCATTGGGGGCGACCTTCATGCCGCCGCCGAAATAGAGCCCGTTGGCCACGGCGACGGTGGAGATGCGGGTGATCTCGTCGAAGGATTGATCGACGCGGATGCGCACCGCGCGGTCCCGATAGCGCAACAGTCCGACCAGGCTGTGGAAGGCAAACGCGAACTGGCCGCCGAACAGCTTGGCGACGCGCGCGCGGTTCACCGAGTCCACGATCAGGCCGGACATGCCGAAAGATGCAATGTTGATGAAGTAGCGCACCACGGGCTCCCCGTTGCGCGAAATGCACGAAACGCGGCCGACGTCGATGGCGCGGGTCTTCGCGGTCTTGAGGCGGGCGACGGCCGCTTCGATGCCGGGCGCGATGCCGAACGCCTTGCGGAAATCGCCGCCGGTCCCGCTGGTCACGAATGCAAAGACGGAGTCGGGCGAGATCGGGCCGCTTTCGACGAAGAAGCCGTTGATCGCTTCGTTGATGGTGCCGTCGCCGCCAACGGCCACAACCTCCGAGCAGCCCTCGATCAGCGCCTCGCGCACCAGCGCCGTGGCTTCGCCGCGCCGCCGCGTCATGACGACGGTCATGTTGGGATAGATCTCGCGCAGCGCGTGTTCGATTGCGGGCCATTGGCGCTTTGTGCGGCCGCCGCCGGAGCGCGGATTGACGACGACGAACGCGCTCATTGCGGCGCCGTCGTGAGCTGGAAGTTGCGTTGCACGGCGGCGAGCTCGCTTTCCCTGCGCGGTTCGTCCCAGCCAAGTTCCGCCGCCATGATTTGCGCAACGCGAGCCAGGTGATCGGGGCCGGGATTGCCGAGTTGTCCAATGCCCGTCCGCCGCATCACGACATCGTCCATCGTCAGGGCAACCTCCTCGCGGATCGCAAACAGAACCTGCGCGCCGATGTCGCCGGACTCCGACAGCGGTTCGCGCAGATCGCGTCGATTGGCGCTGAGCGCCAGGACTTCGCGCACGCGCGTTCCATAGAGGCGCGTCAGATGATCGATATTCGGCACCGGGTCGTGCTCGGCTTCCATCTGCGCCTTGAACGTGGCGAAACGCGCGATGTTTCCGCCGGGCGTGGGCGATGCCGCCGTGGCGCAGGGCCGTGTCTTCGCACCCAACCTGGCGACCAGCGTGTCGACCGTCTTCTCCGCCAGATCGCGGGAGGTGGTCCATTTGCCGCCGATGGCAGAGAACAATCCGTTCAGGCCGTCATGTCTGGAGTGATCCACCAGCTCGGCGCGGCGGCTCGCGTCATAGGTGTCGCCGGAGCCATCATCGACCAGGGGACGAAGGCCCGCATACCAGTGCTGCACATTCGAGCGGGCAAGTTGCGCAGACGGCAGGTTGGCGTTGATGAAGGCGAGGAAGGCGTCGATGTCGGACTCCGTCACGCCCACGTCGTCCGGCTTGCTGCGGAAGGCGGTGTCGGTCGTGCCGAGCAGCGAATGGCTGCGCCAGGGCAGGACGAAGAAATGTCCTCCGCCGGCCGCGACGGTCAGTGCATCCTGCCTTGTCATGGACGGCACGAAGAGATGAATGCCCTTGGCCCGCAGGAGCTTTTGCGCCGCCGGCTTGCCGCGGAAGGCGGTATCGGTCGTTCCGAGCAGCGAATGGCCGCGCCAGGGCAGGACGAAGAAGTGTCCACCGCCGGCTGCGACGGTCAAGGCATCCTGCCTGGTCATCGATGGCACGATGAGATGGATGCCCTTCGCACGCAGGAGCTTTTGCGC
>DATIVW010000093.1:0-7140 GCA_035465595.1 Rhizomicrobium sp.
CCGCCTTTCTTTCCACCCGCCGTGCGTACGGCGGCAACGATATAAGCTGCACCCATGGGCCACTCCCGATTTGCAATTGGTTCCGATTGCGGCAGAGTTTAGCGAAGCTTGACGCGCACGGAAATGAAATGCGTGCGTGACATGACGTAAAGCGCGCAATAAAACTTCGCTGGTGAAAAATGGATCTCGCTTACAGCCCCGAATATGAAGCCTTTCGCGCCGAGGTGCGCAGCTTTCTCGAACGCAGCAAGGACAAGTGGCCGCATGAGCGCGGCATGGGCCGCCCCGGTCCGCAGACCCTGGCGTGGCAGAAGCTCCTGATCGAGAACGGCTACGCCGCGCGCACCATTCCAAAAGAATATGGCGGTTACGGCGCGGAACCGGATGTCCTCAAATCGCGCATCATTGCCGAGGAATTCACCCGCGCCGGCGCGCCGGGCGGCATGGGCGGGCAGGGTATCTCCATGCTGGTGCCGACCCTGCTGGAAGTGGGGAGCGAAGAGCAGAAGCGCACTTATATAGAGCCGACCTTGAAGGGCGAGATCATCTGGTGCCAGGGCTATAGCGAGCCGGGATCGGGGTCCGATCTCGCATCGCTGCAAACCAGGGCGGTGGAAGACGGGCGCGACTTCGTCATCAACGGCCAGAAGATCTGGACCTCCACTGCCGCGCAGGCCGACATGATGTTCTGCCTGGTGCGCACCGAAAGCGAGCGCGCCAAGCATCAGGGCATTTCCTATCTCTTGTTCCCGATGTCGACACCGGGCATCGAGGTGCGCCCGCTGAAGACGATGACGGGCTCGGCGGAATTCAACGAAGTGTTCTTCACCGATGTGCGCGTGCCGCAGGATTCTGTTGTAGCGGGACGCGGGCAAGGCTGGTTCGTCGCCAACGCCACGTTGAAGCATGAGCGCGGGATGCTGGGCGATCCCAATGCCGGGCAGACGCGGCTGAAGCAGATCATCGAATTGATGCAGACCGAAACTGCCGGCGGCGAAAAGCTGATGGACAATCCGGTCTTCCGTGATCGCTTGATGAAGCTGCAGGCGCGTGTGCTGGCGATGCAGTTTCACGGCCTGCGGCTGCTGACGGCGGCGGCGACGGGCGATGACGTCGGCATCGCGCGGCTGATCGTGAAGCTGGAAGGCTGTGAGTTGAATCACCAGCTTGCCGCGCTCGCTATCGACGTACTCGGTGAGTTGGGCGTTCTCTATGGCGAGAGCCCGCACTTGCGCAATCACGGCCGCTGGCAGTGGATGTACATGTTCGACCTCGGCCTCATCATCGGCGGCGGCACGGCGCAGATCCAGAAGAACATCATCTCGGAACGCGGGCTGGGCATGCCGCGCGAACCGAAGCTGGCGAGTTGAATCGCCCCCCCTCGTGGGGAGGCCGACAAAATTGAGCGCAGCGAAATTTTTCGGGTTGGGGGGGCGGCCTCGCACCGGTCCCCCACCCGGATCGCTTCGCTCTCCGACCTCCCCACGAGGGGGAGGTGATTGGGAGGACAAATGGAATTCGGATTAAGCACCGACCAGAGGATGATGCAGGAGAGCGTGGAGCGCACGCTTGCGCGCCTTGCGCCGCTGGATCGCACGCGCAAGGCGGCGGAGACCAATGCCATGGCCCGCGATGTGTGGGACGGGCTGGTGGATCTGGGCGCGCCCGCGATCCTCATTCCCGAAAAGCATGGCGGGCTCGATCTCAACCTGCTCGATGCGGCGCTGGTGTCGGAGGTGCTGGGCCGCCACGTCGCGCCGGTGCCGTTCGTCGCCACCGCCGTGATGGCGCCGCTGGCGCTGATGCAATCCGGATCGCCCGCGCAGCAGGCCGAATGGCTGCCGAAACTGGCGAGCGGCAAGACCTTGGCCGGCGTTGCGATCAGCGAAAGCGTCTCCGGCGCGCGCGACGGCGCGGGCGTGACGGCGAGCGGCGGCAAGCTTTCCGGCAAGGCGCTGTTCGTGATCGACAGCGCAGACGCGGACATCTTCATCGTCGCGGACAAGAGCGGCGGCCTGCACCTTGTCGATGCAAGGGCGAAAGGCGTGAAACGCATCGCGCTCGAAACCATCGACCGCACGCGCAGCATCGGCGAATTGCAGTTCGATAACGCCGACGCGCAGCCGCTGAAGGACGGCAAGCCGAAAGACGCGCTGCTGGAAATGCGCGATGCGGCGTGGGTGATGCTCGCGGCCGACACGCTGGGCGCCGGCCAGCGCATGATCGAGAAGGCGGTGGACTACGCCAAGGAGCGCAAGCAGTTCGACCGCGTCATCGGCTCGTTCCAGGCGGTGAAGCATCTGTGCGCGGAGATGGCCGCAGAATTGGAGCCGTGCCGTTCGCTGGTCTGGTACGCGGCGCATGCGTTCGACTTCATCGAGGCCGAAGCATCGCTGACGGCCGCCCACGCCAAGGCGCACACCACGGAGATCGGCCGCTTCGTGGCTCGCACCGCCACCGAAGTGCATGGAGGCATGGGCTTCACCGATCTGCTTGGGCTGCATTACTGGTTCAAGCGCATCGGCCTCAACCGGCAATTGCTGGGCGGCCCGGAACGCGTGCGCCACCTGGCAGCGGTGATGCAGGGTTTCGCGGCATAATCCGCGCCTCGCGGAACCTTTTGCCCATGATGAAGCGTTACCCGCTTCGCCATGAGCGAGAAACTTCCATCGACGCGCGAACTGGCCCGCAAGCTGGGGCTCAAGATCGTGCAGCCGGAACAATTGAAGCTCGCGCGCAAGCCCCATGGCGGGGGCTTTCGCTATCTCGACGCCAAAGGCCAAACCATCAAGGACAAACGCACGCTGCTGCGGCTGAAGAAGCTCGCGGTGCCGCCCGCCTATGAGAACGTGCTGTATGCCGCCGATCCGCGCGCACATCTGCAGGCCATCGGCCGCGATGCGGCGGGGCGGCTGCAATACCGCTATCACGCCGACTGGGAGAAGGTGCGCGAGACGCGCAAGGCGCAAAGGCTGGCGCAATTCGTGGAAGCCCTGCCGCGCATCCGCCGCTGTATCGGGCAGAAGCTGACCGAAGAAGAGCCGACCAGGGAATTCGCGCTGTCGGCGGTGATCGAGCTCGTGTCGAGCACCTCGATCCGCGCCGGCAGCGAGGAATATGCGAAGGAGCGCGGCACGCGTGGCGCGGCAACGCTGCTGAAATCGAATGTGCGCATCAGCGACGGAAAGATCGTGCTCCATTTCAAGGCGAAGGGCGGCAAGGACTTCAACCGCGAAGTGGATGCGCCACGGCTGATCGGAGCCATCGAAGCGTTGCGCCGCCTGCCGGGCCGCAGGCTCTTTCAATACAGGAACGAGACCGGCGTCCACCCCGTGCGCGCGCAGGAGGTGAACCGCTACCTGCAGGAGATCGCGGAGGTCGCGATCACCCTGAAAGACTTCCGCACGCTCTGCGCCAGCGCTGCGGTGCTGGAGGAACTGTCCAAGATCGAACCCGCGAAATCGCAGGCCGGGCGCAAGCGGCAGGTCAAGCAGGCGGTGCAGAACGCCGCCGAAGAACTTGCCAACACACCGACGGTCTGCCGCAGATCCTATGTCCACGACGCGGTGGTGGAAGCCTTCGAGAACGGCGTGCTGGAAGACTATGCCGACGCGCTGAAGAACACCCGTTCGCCCAAGAAGCGCGAAAAGGTCCTGGCCGAAGTGGTGGCGGCGGGGTGCTGATCCCACCCTCCCTTGAGGGAGGGTCGGAGAGCGGAGCGATCCGGGGAGGGGTCATCGCGCGGACCCTTCCCCGAAAAATTCCGCGCGGCTCGCTTTGCTCGCTGCTCGAATTTTATCGACCCTCCCTCAAGGGGAGGGTGGGACTACGCCGTCTTCTGAATTGTCAGCCGCAGTTCCTCGATCATCGCCTCGCGGATGCGGAATTTCTGGACCTTTCCGGTGACCGTCATCGGGAAGGCGTCCACGAAGCGGATGTAACGCGGCACCTTGAAGCGCGCGATCTGCTTGTCGCAGAACATCTTGATCTCCTCCGCGTCCGAGGTCTGGCCGGGATGCAGCACGATCCACGCGCACAGCTCCTCGCCGTAGCGCGTGTCCGGCACGCCCACCACGGTGACGTCCGCCACCTTGGGATGGCGATAGAGGAATTCCTCGATCTCGCGCGGATAGATGTTCTCGCCGCCGCGGATCACCATGTCCTTGATGCGGCCGACGATGTTGCCGTAGCCCTCCTCGTCGATGGTGCCGAGGTCGCCGGTGTGCATCCAGCCATCCGCGTCGATGGCCTCGGCGGTTCTGGCGGCATCGTCCCAGTAACCCAGCATCACGGACGGCCCGCGCGTGCACAGCTCGCCCGGCGCGCCGCGCGGAACGGTGTCGCCGTTCTCGTCCACGATCTTCACTTCCACATGCGGCAGCACGCGGCCCACGGTGGAGACGCGCCGCTCGATGCTGTCCGTGCGCGAGGACTGGAACGACACCGGGCTCGTCTCGGTCATGCCGTAGGCGATGGTGACTTCGGCCATGTGCATCTTGCCGATGACATGGCGCATCACCTCGATGGGGCAGGGCGATCCGGCCATGATGCCGGTGCGCAGGGACGATAGATCGAACTTGGCGAAATCGGTGTGGCCCAGCTCGGCGATGAACATGGTGGGCACGCCGTAGAGCGCGGTGCATTTCTCGTCCTGCACGGTTTTCAGCACCGCCAGCGGATCGAAGCCCTCGGACGGATAGACCATCGCCGAGCCATGCGTCAGGCAGCCCAGATTGCCCATCACCATGCCGAAGCAGTGATAGAGCGGCACGGGGATGCAGAGCTTGTCCTCCGGCGCAAGCCCGATCTGCTCGCCTACGAAGAAGCCGTTGTTGAGGATGTTGCGGTGAGAGAGGGTGGCGCCCTTGGGAAAGCCCGTGGTGCCGCTGGTGAACTGGATGTTGATGGCATCTGTGTTCTTCAGGCCCACGCCGGTCTTCGCGACGCGATCATCGGGCTTTGTCGCCGCGATGTCGTCGAAGGCGAGGAAGCCTTCCTGCCTGCGCCGGCCGATGAGGATGGCCTGCTCCAGATGCGGCAGCTTCTTCTCGTCCACGAGGTCGCGCAGCATGAGGGCGAATGCGACACCGCGGTGCGCCTCGGCGAGAACCACCACACGGCAAGCCGCCTTGTTCAGCGCATAGTCCAGCTCCGCCTTGCGATAGGCGGGATTGATGGTGACGAGGATGATGCCGGCCTTGGCGCAGGCAAATTGCGTGAGCGTCCATTCCGCGCAATTCGGCGCCCAGATGCCGACGCGGTCACCGGGCCTCAGCCCGAGTTCGAGGAAGCCCGTGGCCAGCGCATCGGCGCGCGCATTCAGCTCTTCGTAGGTCCAGTGAATTTTCTGGAACGGCGCGATGATGGCGGGGCGGCGTTGCCATTGCACGGCGGCGCGCTCCAGCGCGGCACCGATGGTGTCTTCCAGGAGCGGCGGGGAGTCCGCGCCGCGAACATGGGACACGCTCACGCAGCAAAGCCCGCGGTGAGGCCGGGCCAGAAACCATCGGCGCCGCGCGCCGCCGCCATCCTGCCGATCTCGTCGGCCCAGTGACGGTCGTTGCCGTATTCGCTGCGCCAGGCCCACAGGCGGCGGGTGAATTTCTGCAGCTCATATTCCCTGGTGAAGCCGATGGCGCCGTGCACCTGGTGGGCGATGGAGGCGGCCTGTCCCGCCGCGATGTTGGCGCGCAGCTTGGCGGAGGCGATCTCGAATTTCGCCTCGCCGCGATCCGCCGCACGCGCAGCCGCCGATGCCGCTGCGCGCGACGCGGCCGCTTCCTCGGCAAGAACCGCGAGCTGCTGCTGGATCGCCTGGAAGGCGGCGAGCGGCTTTCCGAATTGCTGGCGCTGGCGCGTGTACTCAACCGAAAGTGTCAGCGCCGCCGAAATCGCGCCCGCGATCTGGCCCGCGCGCGCGAGCGTCATGGCGCGGAACTTTTTGTCGGCGCTCCAGCCTTTTCCCGCCGCTTCGACCACGGCCTCGGCGATGGGAAATTCCAGCGCATGCTCGCCGGCGGCGAAGAAGATCCGGTTCGCGTCCTCGAAGCCGCCGCCGAAGCCGCCCGCTTCCGCCGGCACCATCACATCTGCGAGACCGGCATCGCGGAGGGCGCGCTCGGCGTCGGCAATTGTCAGCTTTTTGACATCGGCGAAGACGCGCGACGCGGTTTCCGAAAGAAGGGCGCTGTGTTCGCTCATGGACAGAAATTCATCCGGGGCTGCGGCCCCATGCTGCCTCCTGCACAGCTTCGCTGCAACCGCTTGGAACTGCTTACGTTGCAGGCCGTTCTGAGGATGACGGGCGCAATCGGGCGCCCCTCCGCAGCGGAGGCTTGAATATGGCGGCAACCCACGCACACGGACCCGTCCGCCAGTCGAACGAAGACAATGTGAAGCACGTCGTCGACACAACCGAGGCGCGTCAGGGCGTGGTGTCGGGCCGCGTGCTTACCGTGCTGTTGATCAGCACGATTCTGCTGGCGGTGATTTTCGCGATTATCTGGCTGGCAGGCGCGTAAAGGTTCGTCAGTCTTTCGCGCGCTCGACGTAGGAGCCGTCTTCGGTCAGCACCACGATGCGCGTGCCGGTGGTGATGTGGGTGGGCACCATGGTGCGCACGCCGTTCGACAGCATCGCGGGCTTGAACGATCCGGACGAGGTCTGCCCCTTGATCACCGCTTCGGTGTCCACGACCTCGAAGGTCGCGCGCGCGGGAATTTCGAGCGAGATCGGCAGGCCGTTATAGGTGGCGAGCCTGACTTCCATGTTCTCCAGCAGGTAGGGCGCCATGTCGCCCACCACGTCGGAGCCGACATGCACCTGGTCGAAGGTTTCCGGCTGCATGAACACGTAGTGGTCGCCGTCCTGGTAGAGGTAGTTGTAGGTCTGGTATTCGATGAACGCCTTCTCGAGGCTGTCGGTCGTCTTGTAGCGCTCGTTGATCTTGGTGCCGTCCGAGATGCGGCGCATTTCCAGCTGCGTGACCGGCGTGCCCTTGCCGGGGTGGATGTTCTCCGCCGTCAGCACGATATAAAGCTTGCCGTCCTTTTCGATGACATTGCCCTTGCGGACATTGCTCGCCATAACCGAAACCACTGAAACCTCACAACCAACGAAAGCCGCGCGGCGTATAGCAGG
>DATIVW010000094.1:0-1685 GCA_035465595.1 Rhizomicrobium sp.
CACGGATTGCCACGGCGGCGACGCCAGCGTGAACCCGCCGGCGGGCGAAGCTACGACGCCGACGCGCAACACGACAAGCGCGACTGGTCAGCCACATACCAGGCCGCGATGGACAAGGCGCACGTGCTGCCGCGCTATCCCGAGCACTGGAAGACCAGCGCCAATCCGCAGCGCAGTTACACGTGGTGGATGAAGGAATCGCCCGAGTACGTGCGCTTCGTCAATCCCGGCGACCTGCGTGCGGCGACCATGGCCTGCGGCGCCTGCCACCTGCCGGAAATCCAGGCCAACGAAAAAAGCCTGATGGCGAATGCGGCGATGTTCTGGGGCGCGGCGGCGTACAACAACGGCATCCTGCCCTACAAGCATTCGGTGCTCGGCGAGGCGTACACGCAAGACGGCAAGCCGGCGGCAACGGCCAGCCCGCCCGTGCCGGACGGCAAACCTTCCGCGCATGACATCCTGCCGAAGATCTATCCGATGCCGGCCTGGGAGATCACCCCGCCCGGCGACATCTTCCGCGTGTTCGAGCGCGGCGGCCGCAACATCGGCACAGTCTTTCCCGAGATCGGCCTGCCCGGCGAAGCCGGACTCCTGCAGCGGCTCGAAGAACCCGGCCGCCCGGACATCCGCCAGTCCAACCGTGGCCCCGGCACCGGTTCGCGCGTGGCGATTCCTGTGCTCAACATCGTCAAGACACGCCTGAACGATCCCTTCATCTGGATGCTCGGCACCAACGACAATCCGGGCGACTACCGCTCGTCCGGCTGCTCGGCCTGCCACGTCGTCTATGCGAACGACCGCGACACCTTCCATTCGGCGATCTACGCCAAATACGGCAACACCGGCCTGTCGCAGGAAGCCGATCCGACGATCTCGCACGCCGAATCCGGGCATCCGCTCAAGCACGAGTTCACGCGCCAGATCCCTACCAGCCAATGCATGATCTGCCACATGCACCAGCCGAACATGTTCATCAACACCATGCTCGGTTACACGATGTGGGACTACGAGTCCGACGCAGCGTCGATGTGGCCGAAGCAGCAGAAAGATCCGAGCGCCGAGGAACAACGCAAGATCCTGGACCGCAATCCCGAGGAAGCGGCAATCCGCGGCAAGTGGGGCGATCCGAATTTTTCGAAGGATGTCTCCCTGCTCAATCCGCAACTCAAGGACACCCAGTTCGCCGACTACCACGGCCACGGCTGGAACTTCCGCGCCGTGTACGCACGCGACCGCAAGGGCGATCTGCTCGACAAGAGCCGCGCCATCGTCGCCAACGACGATCCGGAAAAATTCAAGAAGGCCGTGCACCTGCAATCCATCCACGTCGACGTGGGCATGCAGTGCGTGGACTGCCATTTCAGCCAGGACAACCACGGCAACGGCTATGTCAAGGCCGAAGTCATGGGTGCGGTGGAAATCCAGTGCCAGGATTGTCACGGCACCGTCGATGCGTATCCGACGCTCAAGACCTCCGGCCCCGCGGCCGGGCCGTATGGCCGCGACTTGCTCTTGATTCGCAACCCGGACGGCAAGAAGCGCTTCGAGTGGGTCGAAGGCAAGCTGATCCAGCGCTCGGCGGTGACGCCGGGACTGGAATGGACGATGACGCTCGTCAAGGACAGCGCCGATCCGAAGTCGCCGATGTACGACGCCAAGGCGACGCAGGCGCATACCGTGTC
>DATIVW010000095.1:0-3670 GCA_035465595.1 Rhizomicrobium sp.
TGCCTTTGTTTCGCCGCTCAGTCAGCCTATTGCGAAGCAGCATCAAAAGGTTCAGGGGCGCGTGACACGAATCGCGATCAGCGGGACGGGGCTTTTTGTCCCTCCGGACCGCATAACAAATGCCGAACTGGTCGAGGCGTACAACGAATACGTCCGTGCCTACAATGCCGCCCACGCCGAGGATATCGACGCCGGCCGCGGGCACGCCCGGCTGAAATCGAGCGACGAGTTCATCTACAAGGCTTCCGGCATCCGCAATCGCCACGTCGTGGCGAAGAACGGCATGCTCGATCCGGAGATCATGTGCCCCCGCCTGCCCGAGCGCCCGGTGAACGAGATCGCGCTCTCCGCCGAAATGGGGATCACCGCGGCCAAGCAGGCGCTCGAGGCTGCAGGGCGACGCCCGCAGGATATCGACGGCGTGGTCTGCGCCGCATCCATCTTCCAGCGGCCCTATCCGCAGATCGCCATCGAGATCCAGAACGCCCTCGGTATCCAGGGATTCGGCTTCGACATGCTGGCGGGCTGTTCGTCGGCCACCTTCGCACTGCAATCCGCAGCCGACATGGTGGCGCAGGGGCACGCGCGCGCGATGCTTTGCATCAATCCCGAAATCAACACGATGCATCTGAACCTGCGCGACCGTGAGACGCATTTCATCTTCGGCGATGCGGCGACGGCCTGCGTGCTCGAACCGGCACAGGGCGCGGACGGAGCCAATGCGTGGGAGATGGTGAGCACGCGTCTGAAGTCGGTCTATTCCAACAACATCCGCAACAATTTCGGCTCCATGAACCGGTTCGATCCCCAGACGCAGTTCAACGACGACAAGCTCATCACCCAGAGCGGACGCAAGGTGTTCAAGGAAGTCGTGCCGATGGTCGCCGAGTTCATGCTGGAGCATCTGGGACAGCAGAATATCGCGCCCTCGCAGCTCAAGCGCCTGTGGCTGCACCAGGCGAACATCAACATGAACCGCCTCATCGCGACCAAGGTGCTGGGACACGAGCCGACGCGGGACGAAGCCCCGAACGTGCTGGAGGAATACGGCAACACGAGTTCCGCGGGCTCGCTGGTTGCCTTCCACGAGCACAGTTCCGATCTTGCCAAGGGCGATCTCGGGCATCTGTGCTCGTTCGGCGCGGGCTACACCGCCGGCAGCATCATTCTACGCAAGCTGCACTGACAATCTCTCAACGCTTGATGCTGACGCATGTCGCGGATAGCTTGCGAAGCACGTCCGCGTGCAAAGCCCATTTCTGAAACTGTATTAGCCAGGCTTTTCGCATGCTCGACTTTCTGCAACACGTCGATCCTCTTTACGTCCTGTCCGGCATACTGGTCGGCGGCCTCGTCGGCATGACGGGTGTCGGGGGCGGCGCGCTGATGACGCCGATCCTCGTCCTTCTCTTCGGCATCCATCCCGCGACCGCCGTCGGCACCGACCTGATCTACGCCTCGATCACCAAGGCGAGCGGGTCGGTCGTGCACGGCTACAACCGCACGGTGGACTGGCGCGTCGTCGGGCGGCTGGCACTGGGCAGCATACCGGCGACGGCACTCACCATCGCGGCGCTCTACTTCATGAACGTCGACAGCAAGGAAACGCAACTTCTCATCACCCGTGTCCTTGGCTTCGCGCTGTTCTTCACCGCCATCTCGCTGCTGATCCGCAAGCCGCTGATGCGGTGGTATGCGGATCACGTGCCGGAGATGCGGCCGGAGCTTGTACGCAGGTTCACCATTGTCACGGGCGCTGTGCTGGGGATCCTGGTCTCGCTGTCCTCTGTCGGCGCCGGCGCCATCGGGGTTACGGCCCTCGTGTTCCTCTATCCCAAGATGGAAGCACGCCGCATCGTGGGCTCGGACATTGCCCATGCAGTGCCGCTGACATTGATCGCGGGTCTTGGCCACTCTGCACTAGGCCTCATCAACTGGCACGTGCTGGCATCGCTGCTGGTGGGTTCGATTCCGGCCATCGTGGTGATGAGCATCGTCTCGGCACGCGCATCCGACACGGCGGTGCGGGTGACGCTTGCGCTTGTGCTTGTGGCGGTGTGCGTGCGGTTCTGGTTCGCCTAGTGAACCAGGAAGAGCGGCAGTTCGGCGTGGGCGACGACGTGCTTGGTCACGCCGCCGGAGAACATCTGTAGCAGGCTCTTGTGGCCGTAACCGCCAAGCACGAGCAAATCGGCTCCGCCTTGCGAGGCCGTCTCCAGCAAGACTTCGCCGATGCCGCGGCTTCCCGCATCCACCATGCGCTCGGTGCAGGAAAGGCCATGCAAAGCCAGATAGTCGCGGGCCTCGTCACAGGATTCGCATTCGGTATTGGGTTTGCGGATGCTGAGAAGCTCGATGGCCTCAGCTCGCGCCAGATAAGGCATGGCCGCCAACATTGCGCGGGCACAGGCGCCGCTTCCGTCCCAACCGATGGCGATACGGCGCGCGAACTTCTGCGGCGCCGTCCGTCCCGTGAGGACGACCGGCCTTCCCGTTTCCAAGAGCGTGGCTTCGAAGGCCTCGGCCATGCCCGGCTTGTCGCTCTGCTTGAGCGGGCCGAAAACGACGAGGTCGCAAAGCCGGCTCGCCACGGTCACGCGGTCGGCGAAATTGCCCTGCACTTCGCGAAACGACACGCCGACCGCATCGCGCTTTTCGGGCTTGGCGGTGACGACCGCACCGAAATCTTTCGCTGCCATGGCAATCGCGGCATGTGCCTCCGCTGCGGACTCGTCGGCCGCCTTCCTGGCCGTGTCCACGATCTCCTGCGCCATCGCACCGGATACACCCTCCCCGAAGAACGGCATGGCTTCGGCAGGATCGGGCCGGACGAACAGGGCAACGACATGCGCCCTGAACGGCGCGGCGGCGGCAAAGGCATTCGCCAGGATGGTCGTGTCGCAAGGCCCGCCCGTCAGGGGCGCCAGAATCTTCACATAGGCCATGTCCGCCTCCGTTCCTGACCGGGATAACGAGCAACGCCCGCAAAAGGCTTCACGTCAAGGGACCGGCCGCGCTACTAAGACCCATGCCGACGAAAAAAGAACCGCCTCGCGCCTGGCAGCGCATGCTCTCCGGTCGCCGGCTGGACCTGCTCAACCCGTCGCCGCTGGACGTCGAGATCGAGGACATCGCGCACGGCCTCGCGCGCGTTGCCCGCTGGAACGGCCAGACCAACGGGGCACACGCCTATTCGGTGGCGCAGCATTGCGTGTTCGTGGAGAAAATCGCTGTCGAGCTGAAACCACGCCTGTCGCGTGAAGCAAGGCTGATGGCGCTGCTGCACGATGCGCCCGAATACGTCATCGGCGATCTCATCAGTCCCTTCAAGGCGGCGGTCGGAATCGACTACAAGGCCTTCGAGAACCGCTTGCTGGCGGCCATCCACGTCCGCTTCGGTCTGCCGCCGAAGCCGCCCGCCGACCTAGTTGCCTTGTTCAAGAAGGCCGACATCATCTCGGCGTTCCACGAGGCTACCCAGCTTGCCGGGTTCACCACGGAAGAGGCGAAACGGATATTCGGTGTGCCGCCCCGCGGCACGCGCTTCCCGCGGCTGGTTCCCCTGCCGACGGGCGAGGCACAGACTCAATTTCTGGAGCGTTTCAAACGGCTTATCGCATGACCCTTCCCTATTACTTCAGGCTCGGATAGCAAGGTCCATGCCCGCAAT
>DATIVW010000096.1:0-13267 GCA_035465595.1 Rhizomicrobium sp.
CCCTCGCGGGAGAGATTGGCGAAAAGCCAGCGCCGAAGGAGCAACCGCCCCGGAAACTCTCAGGCAAAAGGACCGCGAAGGAGATGAACTTCTGGAAAGCGAACCATCCGGTGGGGATGGTTTCACCGAAGGGGTAATCCGCCGGACGATTGGTCCCGCGGGGAAATCTCTCAGGTCCCATGACAGAGGGGTGCGGAATCCGGTTCGCCGGAGGCTGCGCCATCAACCTCAGTCGCGGACCATTATGACCGACAGCACGACAAGCCTGCGCAAAACGCCTCTCCATGCGCTGCATCTGGAGCTTGGCGCCAAGATGGTGCCGTTCGCGGGCTATGACATGCCGGTGCAGTATCCCACTGGCGTCCTGAAAGAACATCTCCACACGCGCGAGAAGGCGGGACTGTTCGATGTCTCCCACATGGGGCAGGCGTTTCTCGGTGGCGACACTCCGGCGAAGGCGTTGGAGCGCGTGACGCCGGCCGACGTACAGGGCCTGAAAGAAGGCATGCAGCGCTACGGCCTTCTGCTGAACGACCGCGGCACCATCATCGACGATTTCATGTTCACGCACCTGGCCGGCGAGAAGGATCTCTATCTCGTCGTCAATGGCGCGACCAAGGAAGGCGACTTCGCCTACATGGCGGACAAGCTGAAGGGCCATGCCACGTTGACGCCCAAGCCGGATCGCGCACTGCTCGCCCTGCAGGGCCCGGCTGCCGGCAATGTTCTCGAAAAGCTTTCGCCCGGCATCGACACGCTCACCTTCATGCATGTGCGCCGCGCGAATGTCGCCGGTTGTCCGGCCATCGTCAGCCGTTCCGGTTACACGGGCGAAGACGGTTTCGAGATTTCCGTCGAAGGTAAAGACGTTGAGAAAGTCGCCCGCGCACTTCTGGCCGATCCCGATGTGTTGCCCATCGGCCTTGCCGCGCGCGACAGCCTTCGACTTGAGGCGGGGCTTTGCCTTTATGGCCACGATATCGACGAAACGCGCGACCCGGTGGAAGCCAATCTCGTCTGGTCCATCGGCAAGCGCCGCAAGATGGACAAGGACTTCCCCGCCGCCAAAAAGATCATGGACGAAGTGTTCAACGGCACGAAGTCCAGGCGCGTCGGCATTCTGCCGGTGGGCAAGGCGCCGGCCCGCGAAGGCACCGAGATCACCGACAAATCCGGCCGCGTCATCGGCAAGATCACCAGCGGCGGCTTCGGGCCGTCGCTGAATGCGCCGGTCGCCATGGGATATGTCGAAAGCGTGTTCGCGCATGACGGCACCGAAGTCGACCTGATGGTGCGCGGCAAAGCCAATCCGGCGCGCATCGCGCCCATGCCATTCGTTCCCAACCGCTACAAACGCGCAACCGCCTAAGAGGTCATCATGAGCGAAGTCCGTTACACCGATCAGCACGAATGGGTGAGCCTCGATGGCGATACCGCGACCGTCGGCATCACCAGGCATGCCGCCGAACAGCTGGGCGATGTCGTGTTCGTCGAAGTGCCGGAAGCCGGCCGCAAGGTCGGCGCGGGCGGCGAAGCGGCCGTCGTCGAAAGCGTGAAGGCGGCAAGCGACGTTTATGCGCCCGTCGGCGGTGAAGTTACCGAAGGCAATGCCGCGCTTGCCGACGAACCGGCGAAGGTCAACGCCGATCCGGAAGGCGCCGGTTGGTTCTTCAAGCTCAAGGGCGTGAACAGGGCCGAGTTCGACAAGCTGATGACCAAGGCGCAGTACGACGAGTTCGTGAAAGGACTCTGATCCATGCGATATCTTCCCCTCACCAAAGACGATCGCGCGGCGATGCTGAACCGCATCGGCGTGGACAGCATCGACCGCCTGTTCCGCGACGTGCCGCATTCCGCCGTGGTGGCGCGCAGCGTGTTCGATCTGCCCGACACGCAGGGCGAACTCGCGGTCGAGCGCCAGCTGACGAAGATGGCGAGCAAGAGCAGCGCAGCGGGATCGCTGCCGTTCTTCTGCGGCGCTGGCGCCTACAGGCATCATGTGCCGAGCGCGGTGGATCATCTGATCCAGCGTTCTGAATTCCTCACCAGCTACACGCCCTATCAGCCGGAAATCGCGCAGGGCACGCTGCAATATCTGTTCGAGTTCCAGACGCAGGTGGCGCTGCTCGCCGGCATGGAGGTGGCGAACGCCTCGCTCTATGACGGATCGACCGCGACCTGCGAAGCCGTGCTGATGGCGCAGCGCATCACCAAGCGCCCGAAAGCCATTCTCTCCGGCGGTCTGCATCCGCATTATGCGGAGACGGTGGAGACCGTTGCCGGATTGTCCGGTACCGTGACGCGCGCGCCGGTGACGCCCGGCAAGGCGGAAGACATCATCGCGTTGATCGACGACCAGACGGCCTGCGTCGTGGTGCAGAGCCCCGACGTGTTCGGCCTGATTCGCAACCTGAAGCCCATCGCCGATGCCGCGCATGCCAAGGGCGCGCTCTTGATTGCGGTCGTCACCGAGATCGTGTCGCTCGGCCTGATCGAGCCGCCAGGCGCGCAGGGCGCGGACATCGTTGCCGCGGAGGGCCAGTCGCTCGGCGTCGGACTGAACTTCGGCGGGCCATATGTCGGCCTGTTCGCGACGCGCGAGAAATATCTGCGCAACATGCCGGGGCGCCTCGCCGGCGAGACCACCGATGCCGCCGGCAAGCGCGGCTATGTGCTGACGCTGTCCACCCGCGAGCAGCACATTCGCCGCGAGAAGGCGACCAGCAACATCTGCACGAACTCCGGGCTGTGCTGCCTGGCGTTCACCATTCACCTTTCGCTTCTTGGCGAGGAAGGTCTCCTGCGGCTAGCGCGCGCCAACCATGCGCGGGCTTCGGCGCTGGCCGACAGGCTTGCGGACATCAAGGGCGTGGATCTGGTCACGCCGAGCTTCTTCAACGAGTTCACGCTGAAGCTGCCCAAGACGGCGGCGAGCGTTGTGGACGCGCTGGCGGAGAAGGGCATCGTTGCGGGCGTTCCCGCCTCGCGCCTGCTGCCACATGACAGGGACGTGCGCGATCTGCTGATCGTCGCCGCCACCGAGACCAACACCGATGAAGACTGCGATGCCCTGGTGCATGCGCTGTCGGGAGCCGTGGCATGACCATGAACAACCAGGGTCGCCCCACTGCCTCGGGCTCCGTCAACGAGAACGAGATGCCGACGATCTCCGGCGACCGCGGGCTTCAGCACGAAGTCTCGCTGATCTTCGAACTCGGCCGTCCGGGCATGACCGGCGTCGATATTCCCGAAGTGCAGATGAGCGATGCGCGCCTCGGCGGCCTGCGCCGCAAAAGGCCGGTGGGTTTACCGGGTCTTTCGGAGCCGGAAGTGATCCGCCACTTCGTTCGGCTGTCGCAGCTAAACTATTCCATCGACGCCGGGCTTTATCCGCTCGGCTCCTGCACGATGAAGCACAACCCGCGCCTCAACGAGAAGATGGCGCGGCTGCCCGGTTTTGCGGACGTGCACCCGCTGGCACCGCAGCAGACGGTGCAGGGCGCTTACGAAGCCATCTCCGAACTGATGAAGTGGCTCACGACGCTGACCGGCATGCCGGCGGTGGCGATGTCGCCCAAGGCGGGCGCGCATGGCGAGCTTTGCGGTCTGCTCACGATCCGTGCCGCCATCGAGGCGCGTGGCGAAAAGCGCAATCGCATTCTCGTTCCGTCCTCCGCGCACGGCACCAATCCGGCGACGGCGGCGGTCGCGGGCTTCATCGTGGACGAAGTGCCCGCAACCGAAGACGGCCATGTCGATGCCGACGCGCTGGAAGCCAAGCTCGGCCCGGACGTGGCGGCGATCATGCTGACCAATCCTAACACCTGCGGCTTGTTCGAGCCGCGCATCAAGGAGATGGCGGACGCGGTTCACAGGGCGGGCGCCTATTTCTATTGCGACGGCGCGAACTTCAACGCCATCGCGGGCCGCGTGCGCCCAGGCGATCTGGGCGTCGATGCGATGCATATCAATCTGCACAAGACGTTCTCCACGCCGCATGGCGGGGGCGGTCCGGGCGCAGGACCGGTGGTGCTGTCCGAGCGACTGGCGGCTTACGCGCCGCTGCCGCTGCTGGTGCATGACGGCAACGAATTCCGTATGATCGAGCATACCGACGAAGCGACGGACGGCGCGAAGCCGTTCGGCCGCATGTGCGCGTTCCATGGCCAGATGGGCATGTTCAGCCGCGCGCTGACCTACATGATGAGCCACGGCGCGGACGGCATCCGCCAGGCGAGCGAGGACGCGGTGCTCTCCGCCAATTACATCCTGGCGTCGCTCAAGGATGTGATGAGCGCGCCGTTCGGCGAAGGGCCGTGCATGCACGAAGCCTTGTTCGACGACAGTTTCCTTGAGGGCACTGGCGTCACCACGCTCGATTTCGCCAAGGCGATGATCGACGAGGGCTATCATCCGATGACAATGTATTTCCCGCTCGTCGTCCACGGCGCGATGCTGATCGAGCCGACGGAGTCCGAATCCAAAGAGTCGCTCGACCGCTTCATCCATGTGCTGCGGACCATGGCGCTGGAAGCCAAGGCCGGGCAGACCGCGCGCTTCGAAGGGGCGCCGCGCCTCGCTCCGCGCCGCCGCCTCGACGAGACGGCCGCCGCTCGCAAACCCATCCTGCGCTGGAAGCCGAAGGCGCTTCCGCAGGCCGCCGAATAAAAAATGACCCCGGCGTGTTAGGGCGCCGGGGCCAAGTGCCACTCGGAGGGTAAAGTGTGGATGGCCGGGTCGCGCTTCGCTGCGCTTGCTGCCCGACCATGACGGGATTCTTAAGTGCAGATATGCGCCTTGAGGCCCGCGGGGACTCTGGTGTCCTTGTCTTCGCAGGCGGAATCGAGCTGGGTCTGTGTGAGGCCCTTGGTTTTCGTCAGGTCCGTTCCCTTGAACGAGGTGATCGCGAGCACGGCGCCGGTGAAATCGGCGCCGGTGAGGTTCGCGTGTGCCAGGTTCGCGCCTGAGAGATTGGCGCCCTTGAACGAGACGTTGGTGAAATTCGCATAGGACATGCACATCAGCACGGCATGGACGTTCGAGAAGTCCGCGCCCTCGAGGTTGCCGTTCTTCACGCAGGTGTTGTCGAGGTTCGCGCCCGCCAGCATGCACGCCGGGCAGTCGTGGTTGCCGGCCTTGATCGAATCCACCGCCGCGCGGTCGGGCGCGGTGTAGCTGATGGCCACGAAATTGGCCGGCGCGGAGGCGCCGAGGCCGAGGATCAGGGCGAGCGTAGCGAACATGGGGCAATGTTCCGTTTCGGGTCGTCTGCCCCTGAAGGTCGCAAGGCCCGTGCCGCACGGAATTTCCCGGATTTCAGCGATTTCCGGTGTGCCGCGTCGGGATGCGTCCTGAATTGAATTGCGAATTGAGGGGGTACCCCCCGGGGGGGCGAATGGGATGTCGATTTTTTCGATTCCGAAAACCCAACATCTTGTGGCTCAGGGGAGGGCGGAGCAGTCGTTTTCACGTTTTTGCACACCCCCTCCCCCCTCTCCCCCCGCAAGCATCGGGTCGAAGCAGGACGGGCGGCGGCGCATACCGGGCGGGCAATCCTGTTCGGAGTTCTTCATGTCTTTCCATTTCCAAGGCCTTCCTTTCGAGCCCTTCGCACCACTGTTCGCGCTCACCGATGCCGAACTTGAGGCCAAGGGCTTTCGCCGAATGGTGGCTGGCGCGGGCGACAACCTGCCGTGCCGCATCTCGCTCGAGGACGTCGATCTCGGCGAGGAGCTGCTGCTCATCAACTACGAGCACCAGCCCGCGCATTCGCCCTATCGCGCCAAGGGACCGATCTTCGTCAGCCGGCATGGCGCGCGGTTTGACGGCCACGAGGTGCCGCCGGCGCTGCGCACGCGGCTCCTGTCGCTGCGCGCTTACGACAAGGACGGCATGATCGTCGAGGCCGACGCGGTAGACGGCGACAAGATCGAACCGGTGCTGGAGCGCCTGTTCGCGCGCGACGATACCGCTTATGTTCATGTCCACTACGCCAAGCGCGGATGCTTCGCGGCGCTGGTGGAGCGCGGCTGACGGCCCCCTCCGTCATGACGCTTCGCGCATGACACCTCCCCCGTAAACGGGGAAGGAAAGCGGGCGCAGCTTTCGAGGATGACGAAAGCGTACGGTGACACCGTCACGGTGTCAAGGAAATTAAGCCTAATCGATTCAAGGGCTTAATTTCGCGCGGCTGGAAAAAATTATTTCCGGCCGCTCACGCCCGGCCGAGACGTGCTTCATCGCGCAACGGCTGGAACAGCTCGACCGGGTTGCCGGATGGATCCTCGACGAGAATCTGTTTTCCGCCGACGCCGGTCACGATGTCATTGCGGAAGCGGACGCCGGCTTTGCGAAGCTCCGCGACGGTCGCCTCGATGTCGTCCACCTGGATCGCGAAACGATTCCACCCGCCGGGAGCGGGCTTGGTGCCGTCCGGCATGGATTGCCCGCCGCCGCCGGACGGATTGGGCGCGCTCAACACCAGCCTGAGATCGCCGCGCGAGAGCATCGCGAAAGGCGGAGCAGGGTGCATGACCAGCGTGAAGCCAAGATGCGCCGTGTAAAAGGCGATTGCCGCATCCACGTCATGGACGATGTAACGGACTTGAACTGTTGCCATGGCGGAACTCCCTACCGAAATTCCGAGTTTGAGCATCGAACAACGGACGGGCCCGATCAACAAACCGGCCGGCCAATCACCGAGTGTTGACTGCGAGCTGCGCGGCGAACGCGCGCTTGTAGGCGGGGCGCGCTTCGCCGCGGGCGACATAGGCGGCGAGGTTGGGAAATTCGTCGAGCAAGCCCGATGCGCGCAGTCTAAGCAGTACCGACACCATCATCAGGTCGCCCGCGCTGAACGCGCCGTCGAGCCATTCGGCATCGCCCAGATGCGCGGAAAGCTGTTTCAGCCGGGCGCGGATGCGATTCTTCACCTCGGGCAGGCGCTCCTGCGCCCAGGACTTGTCGCGGTCCAGAAGAACGGCGGTCTGCAGTTCCAGGATCGGCGGCTCGACCGTGTTGAGCGCGGCAAAGATCCACGCGATCGCGCGCGCCCGCGCCGCGGGATCATCCGGCAGCAGACCCGAACAGCGCTGCGCAATGTGAAAAACGATCGCGCCGGTTTCGAAAATGGCGATGTCGCCATCCTCGTAGGTCGGAATCTGTCCGAACGGATGGATCGCCAGATGCGCGGGCTCCTTCATCGCCTTGAACGAAACGAGGCGCACCTCGTAGGGCTGGCCGACTTCTTCCAGTGCCCAGCGGACGCGCGTGTCCCGCGCGAGCCCCTGGCCGCCGTCCGGCGATTTCTCGAAGGCGGTGATGGTGATCGTCATTTCGGCAGCAGATTGAAGTAGGGTTCCGCTTCCTTCAACGCGCGGGCATAGGAGGGACGTTCCATCAGCCGCTTGAGATAGGCGTGAGCATTTGGATGCGTCTTCTCGAATGGCGTCTGCAGGTTGCCGTAGAACAGCGGCGGGGCAGCGGCGCAGTCGACCATGGTGAAGGCATCGCCCATCGCCCACTGTTTCGAGCCGATCTCGCTTTCGAGCATGTCGAGCGCGGTGCGATACATCGCCTTCGCATCTGCCACGCCGGCGGGATCGCGCTTGTCCGCCGGGCGGATCTTGTCGAAGTTGATCTTCTGCATCGGCGTGTGCAGATAGTTGTCGAAGAAGCGGTCGCGCATGCGCACCTGGCGGGCGAGGTCAGGATCGTCGGGGATCAGCTTCACCTTGCCGGGGTAATGCTGCGCCAGATATTCGATGATGATGGTGGCTTCCGGCACGAACCAGTCCCGCGTGGTGTCCATCAGGACCGGGAATTTGCCGATCGGCCACATCGCCTTGAACTCTTCCCACACCTTGGGATCGGTTTTGGTGGGATCGCCGACCATCATGAATTCGAACGGCGTGTTGTTCTCGTAGAAGGCGATCAGCGCCTTGTGGCAATAGGACGAGAGCGGATGGGCGTAGAGCTTGAGCGTCATCTTATTTCCCCGGCTTGTCGAATTCGGTGTCGATCACGAGCTGGATCGGCGTCGTGAAGAAGGGCGACATGCCGAAATCCTGCGGATTGATGCTGCCTTCGGCGTGAATGCCGATGACGTGGCCCATTTGCGGGCTGCCGGCGAAGCCCGGCCCGGCGCCGACGAGCGTGACGTCGAAGGTAAGGGGCACGGTCTTGCCCATCAGTGTGAACTTGCCGTCCACCTTGCCGTGCTGCGGATCGGTCTGGCGGAACGCTGTCGAAACGAACGTCGCTTCCGGGAATTTCGCGGACTTCAGATATTCGTCGCCCTGCAGCTGCTCGGCGAAGCCGGGCACGTTTGTTTCGATCGAGTTCGTCTGGACGGTCGCGGAGAGCGTGGATTTGGAAACATCGCCGGGATTCCAGCCCAGGGTCGCCGCAACTTTTCCGAAGCGGAACACGCTGAACGAAAAGCCCAGATGCGATACGCGCGCGATGAGGCCGACATGGTTCGGATCGAGCGTATAAGTGCCCGCCGTCGCCAGCTTGTAGTCGTGTTGCCCCATGGGAATGACCATGGGGGTCGCCGGCGCCGGATCCGCGGATGCCGGCAGGCCAGCGGTAATGACCAATCCGGCAATGGCAGAGCCGGCGATGAAATGCTGCACTTTCACAAGTCTTCTCCAAATTTTGTTTCTGCGATCCGATCCTTGACGCCACCGCGCGGTCGCAACTCGAACATCATCAGCACGTGGGCTGCGAAGATGGCGGTCATGGCCGCGATGGTGACGAAGGCATGCACGATCAGGCCGGCTTTCCCGCGAACATCGCGTCCATCTTGTCGAAGCTTTGCGTCCATCCGGCTTCCATGCCCTGCAGCATGAAGACCACCTGCGGCAGCGTTCCGCTGGCCCTGGTGTGGAACGTCATCTTCGTCTTGCGGCCCTGTTCCTCGAAGCTGACGGTGGTCAGCCCGTTGAGGACTACGTTGTCGTCCTGGTCCACCGCGTTGTTGATGAAGGCGAGGCGCCTGGGCGGATCGAGTTCGGTGAACTCCCCGCGCATGACGATGCGGATCTTGCCGCCGACGCGCGCATCGCATTCGCAGATCGGATTGGTGAAACCCTGCGGCCCGAACCATTGGGCCAGCATCCTCCCATCCGTCCATGCCTTGAAGACGAGGTCACGCGGCGCATCGAACACGCGGGTGATCGTGAGCTCGCGGCTATGCAGTTGTGCATCCATGTTCTTTCCCTCCATCACCGCTTCGGGCTCAGCCGCCCATCGGCTTCTGCGCGACGACCATCCAGGGCGTGCCCCAGCGATCAATGACGGTGCCGAACTTGTGGGCGAAGAACGTCTCTTCCATTTTCATGGTGACTTCCCCGCCTTCCGACAGCGCCTTGAAGATGCGTTCGGCTTCGGCGGGAGTATCGACGTTGAGCGCGACATGCATGCCGGTCGGCTTCGCATAGCCCATGTGGAAGGTATCGGACGCCATGATGTCGGCATCGCCGACCTTCAGGTAGGCGTGCAGGACCCAGTCCTTGTCCGGCGCCTGCGCGTTCTTGTCCATGTCGCCCTGGCGCATGATCTGAAGCCCGGTGCCGGGAAAAGTCTTGGCGTAGAACGTGAATGCTTCGGCGCAGTTGCCGTTGAAGTTCAGATAGGCGCTGGTTCTCATTTTCCTCTCCTCTAATTCGCAAGTGACAGGCTGGCGACAAACTGGTCGAGCAGGTCGTTGGTGCCGCGCTCGCGGCTGCCGTTGTCTCCATAGCCATCGACGAAGGCATGCTGTTCGGTGAGAACCATGCGCGTGCCTTTGCCTTTGGGTTCGAAGTCGATGGTGGCCAGCGAGGTGGAGATCTTCACGCCGTCGAGGAACATCTCGTAGACGTAAACGATCCGCTCATTCGGCTTGATGTCGAAATATTGCGCGCGGAACTCGCTCTTCATGCCGTTCGGCCATTCCCCGATGAGGCCATCCTTGCCGCCGACGCGGAAGTTCATCTCGCGCAGATGTTCCTTCGCCTGGTGGGCGACGAACCATTTCTTCTTCCCCTCCGGCGTGGACCACGCCTGAAAGACCAGGGCCGGCGCGGCGGCGAGCGTGCGTTCCAGCGTGAAGGCGCTGTGGACGGTGGGTTTGAAGCTCATCGCTACTTTCCCTGCAGCCGCGCGAGATAGGCATCGAGCGCGTTCATCGTGCCGCCCCAGCCTTGCGTCATGCTGTCGTGGTTGGAATCGAAGACGGCCTGTTCCGCGGCGGTGGCGTTGTAGGCGCTCCACTCGAGGCGCATCGTCGTCTTGCCGTCCTTCTCCGTCAGCGTCGTGGTGGAGATGGTTTCAAGCGGCCAGTCCGCGGCCATCGGATGCCGCGTCTCGCCCTTGTCCGCATCGGAAAAAGCGACGATGACGACGAGCTTCTCCGGCGGCGTGATCTCCTTGAAGGTCCACTTGCCCCACATGACGTCGCCGTTCGGCATCGCCATGCCGTAGTGGAAGATCCCGCCGGGACGCAGGTCGACCGTGGCATGGGTGAGCTGGCCGGATGGACCCATCCAGTGCTTGAGGTGTTCGGCCCGGGTCATGACCTCCCACACCAGCTTGCGCGGCGCGTCGAAGGTGCGGGTGAGAACGAAAGGTTTTGAGGTCATGGCGATCATCCGTAAGTGGGTCGTTGCGGGAAACCGGCGGGGGAGTCTTCGAACTCCTGCTGGCGTCCGTACGGCGTGAGGTCGAGGAGACTGAAGGCGTCGGTGAGACCTTCGGTGCCGCGCGCAAAGGCAGAGTAGGTGTGGAATACATCGTCACCGATGCGGAAGAACACGCTGATGGCATGTTCCTCTCCATTGATCGGGCGCGGCTGGTCGATCTCGGGCGCGCGGCGGTAGTTGTATTCGCGCGGGCGGACCGCATCGTCGAGCGTGGCGTGGAAGTCGTAGTTGAAGTCGCTGCCGAGCGAGGACACCCAGTCCTGCTTCCAGCCATGCTCCTTTTTGTATGCAAGGAGCTTGTCCAGCGGCCCACGGCTGATCATCACGAAGTTCGTGTCGCGGTCGTAAAGCTTGGTGAGGTCGCCGAGCGCACTCGCGAACCAGGTGCAGCCGGGGCAACCTTTCTGCCATTCCGGCCCGAACATGAAGTGATAGACGATGAGCTGGCGCTTGCCCTTGAAGAGTTCCAGCAGACTCTTATTTCCTTCCGGCGTGTCGAATGTGTAGGTCTTCTCGATCTTCACCATCGGCAGGCGGCGGCGTTCCGCGTTCACGCGGTCATAGTGTTTCGTCAGCTCCTTCTCGTGGCCCAGAAGGGCGACGCGTGCCTTGCGCCATTCCTCGCGCGAGGCGACGGGCGGGTGAGCGATCTGTTCAGCCATTGTAAGCCTCCTCGAGTTTGGCGATGTCGAGCTTCTTCATCTGCAGCATCGCTTTCATCGCGCGGTCCGCGCGCTTGCGATCGGGACCGGCCAGCATCTCGGGCAGCCGTTGCGGCACGATTTGCCAGGAGAGGCCGAACTTGTCCTTCAGCCAGCCGCACGGGCCCTGTTCGCCGCCGGCGGCAGTGAGCTTTTCGGAGTAGTAGTCCACTTCCGCCTGGTCTCGCGCTTCGATGGAAAACGAGATGGCCTCGCTGAACTTGAACATCGGGCCGCCGTTCAGCGCCTGGAAGGAATGACCGTCGATCTCGAATTCGACCGCCATGACCGAGCCGGGCTTGCGGCCGTGGATCTCCTGGCCTTCGCTGCTGTAATGCGAGATGCGGCCGATTTTCGAATTCTTGAAGATGGCACAGTAGAACTTCGCGGCATCCTCGGCGTCGCTGTCGTACCAGAGGCAGGGTTTGAGGCTCATCAGGTTCTGCATGGGAGTTTCTCCTTCTATGCGTGGACGGGGAACGGATCGCGCCAAGCTTCCAGCGCATTGAGCTGGTCGTGCCAGCGCCGCATCTCGGGGAATTCGTTCAGCGGGATGTGCGCTTTCTCCGCGTAGGGAAGGGTGACGGCGAGCGAGAAATCCGCGATGGAGAGCCTGTCGCCCACAAGCCATTTGCGGCCCTTCAGGTGCTCGTCGAGGATCGCGCCGGTGAAGCGGAAAATCTCCTGCGCCTTTTTCACCTCCGTCTCGTCGACCGGGCCGATATTGAAGCGCGGCTTGATGATGTATTCGAAGTAGAGCGCGCTGCCTCCGGTATTGAACTGGTAGGCGTTCCAGCTCAGCCAGCGCATGATTTCAGGTTGGCGTTCGTCCTGCGGCCACAGATCCGATTTCATCTTCTGCGCCAGCGCGCAGAGGATCGCGTCGGCCTCCCAGATGGAGCGCTCGCCATCGACCAGTGTCGGCACCTTGCCGTTGGGATTGAGCTTCAGGTAGTCCGGTGCCTTGTGCTCGCCCTTGTTGAGATGCAGGTAGACGAACTCCACCGGCGCCTTCAGATGGCGCGCCACGGCGCAGGCCTTCCGCGGCATCAGCACGTCCGAGTAATAGAGCTTCATCGTGACGGTCCTTATGGCTTGAGGTCGACGCAGGCCTTGAAGCTGCCATCCATGGCGAACGGCACGGAGCTGTGCGAGTGGACGATCTTCCACTCGCTGTTTTCCTTGCGAAACCCGGTGGTGGTGCGGAACCACAGCGAGACGTCGTACCCTTCGGTCTTGGTGCCGCTCATGTGGGCCAGAGATGTCGCGAAGGCGACATCCCCGCCTGCGGTGACGCTAACATCGCGGTCCTCGCGGCTGATCGGGCCCTTCCATGTCGCGAACCAGGCTTCGGTGTGCGCCTTTGCATCCGGTGCAGTGCCCTTGTGCAGCAGCGGCGGATCCAGGTCGTAGGAGAAGAAATCCTTGGCATTGTGCGCGAACAGCAGTTCGGCGTTCTTGGCGTAGAGCGCCTTGGAGCGGTCGGCGATGATTGCGCGGATTTCGGCTTCATCTTTGGTCATTGTCTCCTCCACCATTGTTGTTATGCCGGCCGGTACTCGAGCGATATCGACAATCCCAGGACGCGTTTACGCATGGCGTGTCACCAGCGTTGCGAGGTATTCGTCCAGGCGATCGAAGCCGCTGTTCCAGCCGCCGACATGGCCGTCGCGGTTGGAAGTCGTGTTGAACACCGACTGGTAGAACTTCATCAGGGTCTTGGCGCCCCGGTCTTCCAGCAGCACGGTCACGACGGTCTCGAAGGTCTCGTCCTGCTCGTCGTGCTTGTCCCACTGGAAGGTGTAGACGAGGCGAGACGGGCGCTCGACTTCAAGATATTTGCCGCCCTGCCACAGGTCGCGCTTGCCTTCGACGGAGCGC
>DATIVW010000097.1:0-3058 GCA_035465595.1 Rhizomicrobium sp.
ATATGTGGAAAGCCTTCGCGACGGACGCGTGACGTTCTGGGACGGCGAGAACATTCCCGACATCACGAAGTTTCCCCGCTTCCGCGTCCCCATCGCGCTCACCGCCGAAGACTACAAATATGACGATCCGGTTCTGGGCGAGTTGCGCCGCTACCGGACCGAAGACGGCAGCGAGGCGCATCGCATCTACCAGATCCCGCGCAACACCGAAGAGTTGAACAAGCGCGTCGAACTGCTGGCCCACACCTCCATCGGCACCGCCGTGTCATCCGTGTTCATGGCGCTGATGAGCGTGAAGGACCAGGTGGCGGCGGTGAACCCGCAATATGGCGAGAACATCGAGCGCATGTATCGCTATTGCCGCGACAACGATCTGCGCGGCGCCGAGGTCATCACCGATCCGAAAGGCGACCGCAAGCGCCGCGCGCATGAGCAGGACGATCCCGATCTCTATGTGCGCATCGTCGAACGGCGGAAGGACGGCATCGTCGTGCGCGGCGCCAAGCTGCACATCACCGCCGCGAGCGTCATTCACGAGCTGGTGGTCATGCCGACCAAGGGCATGCGGCAGGACGAGACGGACTACGCCGTTTCGTTCTCCATTCCGGTGAACACGCCGGGCGTGAAGATCATCAACCGCAATTTCGCGCCGGCGGAACTGAACGCTTTCGATTATCCCGCGAGCTCGCATCACTCGATGCCGGAAGGCTTCGTGATCTTCGACGACGTGTTCGTGCCCTGGGATCGCATATTCCTGGCGGGCGAGGTGCAACTGGCCAGCAAGCTGGCGCAGTCGCTGGGGCTGTGGGAGCGCACCGGCGGCGTCATCGGCGCGGTGGAGTCGAGCGAGCTTTTCGTGGGCCTTGCGCAGCTTGTCACGGAAATGCAGGGCAAGGAGAACGATCCGGTGGCGCAGGCCTCGATCGCCGAACTCATCACCTATGCCCAGATGCTGAAGATGTCGCTCGACTATGCCTGCCGGCACTACGAGAAGACCGAGAGCGGCATGGTCTATCCCAACACGCTCGCGATCAACGCCGCGAAGTACTATTATGCCGCGAACTACCACCAGACGGTGAAATATCTGCACGACCTGTCGGGCGGGCTTGTGCTGACGCTTCCCGGCGAAGCGGATCTGCGCAATCCGGAAAGCGGCAAGTACATCCGCAAATATCTGCACACCAAGCCGAACGTGGACGTGGAGCAGCGCATGCGCGTCTACAACCTCATCCGCGATCTGACGGCGGATGCCTATGGCGGCTGGCATTTCGTGGTGGCGCTGCAGGCGGGCGGCGGATTGCCCGCGCAGCGCTTCATGATGAACCGCACCTACGACATCAAGGCGGCGAAGGAGAAGGCACTGCGCGCAGCGGGAGTGAAACTCTAGCCCGCCTGCAGCAGGATCGCGCCCGCCGCGATGCCGGCGGCGGCGATCCAGCGGCGCAACGTCATGTGTTCCCCGAGCAGGCTCATCGCCAGCGCCGTGCCGAACAACACGCTCGTTTCGCGCAATGCGGCGAGCTGCGCGGTTGCGCCGAAGCGATAGGCCAGCATCGCCGCGCCGTAGGTGGTGATGGAAAGAAGGCCGAGCAGCACGCCGAGCCTCCACTGCTTGCGCGCCTCGATGACGACGGCGCGGCCGCGGATTCCCGGCGCGGTGACCAGCACGCAGAATCCGTGCGCCACGAAGAACCACAGCACATAGGAAAAGGGATTGGCGACGGCGCGCACGCCGCTGGCGTCGATCAAGGTGTAACAGCCGATGGTCAGCCCGGTGGCGAGGGCGAAGCCGATGCCTTTCAGCGCGCCGTCCGTGGCACGGTGCGAAATACCGATGCTGATCACGCCGCCGCAGACGATCGCGATGCCGAGCAGTTGCAGTGCCGGCGGATGCTCGTGCAGGAACAGGATTGCGCCGATCGCGGTGAACAGCGGGCCGGTGCCGCGCGCCACCGGATAGACCGCGCTGAACGCGGCGCTCTCGTAGGACCTCACCAGCAGCAATTCGTAGAGCGCATGGACGAGCGCGGTGCCGCCCAGAAACCACCAGGCGCCTGCGGGCAGGGGCACGAAGAACAGGGCCGGGGTGACGAAGATCGCGGAGAACACCCCGATCAGGAGCCGCATCGCATATTTGTCGTCGGCGCGCTTCGTCAGGATGTTGACGATGGCGTGCACGGCGGCGGATAGAAGAATGAGGGAAAGGGCGATGGTCACGCCCTCAGCATCAGGAGTGGGACATGGCGGCGCAAGACCTCAATCGCGATCTGATCGGCGTTCCGGGCGGGCGTGCCATGATCCAGACGCCGGCGTTGATCATCGATCTTGACGCCATGGAAAGAAACATCGCGGCGATGGCGGCGCATGCGAAGAAGCACAACATCGCGCTGCGCCCGCATGCAAAGACTCACAAGTGCTCGGAGATCGCCAAGCGGCAGATCAAGGCCGGTGCGCTCGGAATCTGCTGCGCCAAGCTGGGCGAGGGCGAAGCATTGGCCGATGCAGGAGTCGATTCCATCCTGCTGACGTCGCCGGTCGTCACCGAATTCGGCATCGCGCGCGTGATGACGCTGAATATCAAGATCCCGGAACTCCGCATCACCTGCGACAACGCTTCGGTGGCCAGGAAGCTGGAGGACGCGGCGCGGGCGAGCGGTAAGAGGCTGCGTGTTGTCGTCGACATCGATCCGGGGCTTGGCCGCACGGGCATTCGTCCCGGCGACGGCGCGGTGGCGCTTGTCGAGCAGGTCCTCAGGAGTCCCAATCTCGAATTCGCGGGCCTTCAATGCTACGCGGGCCAGGTGCAGCACATGGAATCGCCGAACGAGCGGCGTGCCGCATCGCTCAATGCCATGAAGGAGCTGGCCGAGCTGCGCGCCCAGCTGAAGGCGAAGGGCATTGCCGTTCCGCTTCTCTCCGGCGGCGGCACCGGCACGTTCGACATCGATCCTGACGCCAACACGCTGACAGAGTTGCAGGTCGGCTCCTACATCTTCATGGACCGACAATACAACGAGGTGTGGGAGAAGCCGGGCCAGCGCCCGCCCTTCGAGCCGTC
>DATIVW010000098.1:0-12487 GCA_035465595.1 Rhizomicrobium sp.
GCTGGGTCTTCTCATCGCACTTTATTCCGCATGGCGGCTGCCGGACTGGAAACAGCTCTGGATGGTTTCGCTTGGCGCGGTGCTCATCCATGTCATCGCGATGATCCTTGTGCCGATGATCGATCACAACGCGCCGCTGCACCTGCCGCCGTTGCTCGATCTTGGGTTCTGGAAATTCGCGGCCGCGCTCTATCTCGGCTACGTTGTCGCCATCGCGGCGCTCTTCTTCGTGAAGACCAATGTGCTGAAAGGCGCGGGCGGCAGCGCCCACGCGCACTGACAGGGATTTCGCGATTGCGCCATCCGGCAGTTCACACAACTGCCGGATGGCGTTCTGTCGCAAATGGCGGACCGCCGTCGCAAAGACTTAGCACTTGCAGCAATTCCGTCATTATTTCGTCGTTGCGGGAATGTCGCAGCCTTGGCGCCGCAGCTTTTTCGATGGCCTGCTTTTCGACTTGCCCTGACAGAAAGCCTTGGCCCGGCTGATGCGCTTCGCGCGCGCAACAAAAAGTTTTTTCTGAAACCTCGGAACCTTGCATTAGAGTGCGCGCCGGCCACGGGCGTGGTCGTGTCGTTTTCCAGGGGGGCTTGATGCAGGACATAATGAATTACGCGAATCTGGCTGTGGAGTTTTTCAAGGCCGGATTTGCCCAGGTTAATCTCATATTGGCGGCGGTGATCGTCCTCTATTGGGCGTGGCGCATTTCGGATTGGGGCTCGCTGGTGACAACGGCGATCGGCGCCGTCCTTATGTATCTTGTGGCGCTCATCTTGGCGCCGATGGTCGATCACAACGCGCCGCTGCATCTGCCACCGTTCCAGGATCCTGCCTATTGGCGGCTGGTCGCTTCTCTTTTCCTCGGCAACACCGTCGCGATCGGCGCGCTCAATTTCGTGAAGTCGATGATCATGAGCGGAGCCTCAGACGAAGGCGGCGGCATGCTCGCGGCCGGCGCGGCAGGTCATGGCATGGCCGATCACGCTGCTCCGGCGCACGACGATCATGGTCACGGCGGCGGTCACGATGATCACGGTCATGGCGGTGGTCATGACGATCACGGCCATGGCGGCGGCCACGACGATCATGGTCACGGACATGATGACCACGGCCACGGCGGAAATGGTGGCGGCCACGGCGGCCATCACTGAGGTTCCGCAGAGGCGTTGCTGAAAATCGGGCATGGCGGCTATAAACGCCGCCATGTTCCGTTCTCTCCTGATTGCCAACCGCGGCGAGATCGCCTGCCGCGTCATCCGCACCGCACGCCGCATGGGCGTGCGCACAGTTGCCGTCTATTCCGATGCCGACGCCGGCGCCTTGCATGTGACGATGGCCGACGAGGCCGTTCGCATCGGTGCCGCACCCGTCCGCGACTCCTATCTGGGCGTTGACGCCATCCTGGCGGCGGCGAAGCAGACCGGCGCGGAAGCCATCCATCCCGGTTACGGCTTTCTCTCCGAAAATGCCGAATTCGCCGAAGCCTGCGCCGCCGCGGGGATCATTTTCGTGGGCCCGCCCGCCGGCGCCATCCGCGCGATGGGCCTCAAGGACCGCGCCAAGGCGCTCATGGCCAAAGCCGGCGTCGCCGTCGTGCCAGGATATCTGGGCGACGACCAGTCGGCGAAGCACCTCGCCGCCGAGGCGGGCAAGATCGGCTATCCGGTTCTTATCAAGGCTGTGGCCGGGGGCGGCGGCAAGGGCATGCGCCGCGTCGACGACGCCAGGGATTTCGCCGCGGCGCTGGAAGGTGCGCAACGCGAAGGTCAGTCGTCGTTCGGTGACGCACGCGTGCTGATCGAGAAATATGTCACCCGCCCGCGCCATATTGAAATGCAGGTGTTCGGCGACAGCCACGGGAACGTCGTGCATCTGTTCGAGCGCGACTGCTCGCTGCAGCGCCGCCACCAGAAGGTGATCGAGGAGGCGACCGCGCCGGGCATGCCCGAGGCCATGCGCAAGGCGATGGGCGATGCGGCGGTGAAGGCGGCGAAGGCCGTGGGCTATGTCGGCGCCGGCACTATCGAATTCATCGCCGACGCGTCGGAGGGCCTGAAAGCCGATCGCTTCTGGTTCATGGAAATGAACACGCGCCTGCAGGTCGAACATCCGGTGACGGAGGCGATCACCGGTTTCGACCTTGTCGAATGGCAATTGCGCATTGCCTCCGGCGAGAATCTTCCTGCGGCACAGAAGGATATCCACGCGAGCGGCCACGCCGTGGAGGCACGGCTCTACGCGGAAGACCCGCGCGGCGGGTTCCTGCCGTCCATCGGAAGACTGGAGCGGCTGCGCCTGCCGCAGGGCGACGGCATCCGCGTCGATACCGGCGTGCGCGAGGGCGACAGCGTCTCGCCATTCTACGATCCCATGATCGCCAAGGTGATCGCATGGGACGCGTCACGCGAGCGCGCTGCCGCAAGACTCGCCGACGCCTTGTCCCGCGCCGAGATCGCCGGCGTGAAGACCAACAATGCCTTCCTCATCCGCTGCCTGCGCCATCCGGATTTTGTCGCGGGCGACGTCGATACCGGGTTCATCGGGCGGCGCGAGGCGGATCTGCTGGAGGTGTCACTGGACACCGCGCAGGCGCTGTCCTACGCGGCGCGCCAGAAATTGTCGGAATATGCGCGGCCATCCGGCGATCCGTGGAATACACAGGATGGCTTTCGCCTGTCCGGGTTTGCCGAACAGGCTGCGGAGTTTGTCGTGGACGGCAAGCGCACGGCCGTTCCGTTCGAGGACATGCCGTCGGGCGGAAAGACATTGCGGCTGGCCAATGGCGACATCGCGGTGATGCTGCAGGGTGAAACCTTCGTCGTGCATCCCTATGACCCGTTTGTCGCCGCCGAAACAGGTTCGGCCAGCGATCGCGTCACGGCGCCGATGCCGGGCAAGATCATCCAGCTGCTGGTGAAGCCGGGAGAGAGCGTGAAGAAGGGCCAGCCCCTGGCCGTGCTGGAAGCGATGAAGATGGAACACACGCTGGCCGCACCCGCCGACGCAAAGGTCGCAGGCGTGGAAGTGGCGCAGGGCGATCAGGTGAATGACGGAGCGGTGGTGGTCCGCTTCGAAACGGCAAAGGCCGCCGCGGAATGACATTGCATATCATCAAGCTCTGCGTCGGCGCGGATTCCATCGAGGATCTCGCCCAGTGGCAGGCCAAGCGCATCAAGGAGCAGAAGAAGCGCGGCGTGAAGAAGCCGACGCTGATGCACGTCACCCGCATGACGCCCAAGCGCAAGGATGAAGTGCTCGATGGCGGCTCGCTCTACTGGGTGATCAAGGGCCAGATCGCGGTGCGCCAGAAGCTGCTGGACCTCAAGCCCACGACCAAGAACGGCACGCCGCATTGCGGGCTTGTCTATGACAAGCAACTTATTCCGGTGCAGCGCCGCGCGCATCGCGCGTTCCAGGGCTGGCGCTACCTCGAACCCAAGGATGCGCCGCCGGACGCGCGCGGCACCAAGGGCCTCGAGAAGCTGCCCGAGGAACTGCAGCGCGAACTGGTGTCGCTGGGGCTGCTCTAACCCCAGGCGCTTTTCAGCGCATTCGTGAAGTTCAATCCCAACACTTTCTCCGTCACGCGTTCGCTGTAGCCGCGCTTCAGGAGCTGGTCCGCGATGATCTCCGAGCGCATCGGCGTGTTCAGCCCGATCACGTAGAGCGGCCGGTCCTCTTCGGGCGCGGCGACGCCGGCCTTGTGGCGGTCCTCTTCATTCTTCTGGAAGGCTGCCAGACCTTCCGGTGACGTATCCCACGGCGCCATCCAGCTGTCGCTGCCGATGCCGACGTGATCCTCGCCGCACACCTTCAGTGCATGCGTCATGTGGGTCATGTAGTCGTCCAGTGTCGGCTGTTTTGGACTGGGCGTGAGATAGCAAAGATCGTAGATGCCGACGACGCCGCCCTGATCCGCAACCGCGCGAAGCAGATTGTCCGGCTTGTTGCGCGGATGCTTGTGGATGGCTTCGCAGCCCGTGTGCGTGATGATGGCAGTCTTCTTCGTGGCTTTCAGCGCTTCGAGAGACGTCTTGACGTTGGAGTGGCTGAGATCGAGCGCCACGCCTTGCGTGTTCATCGCGTCTATCGCCTTGCGTCCAAGATCGGTCAGTCCGCTGTTCGCGTCGCCCAGGCAACCCATGCCGAATGGGGTGGCAACATTATATGTTATCTGCATCACGCGCACGCCCAGCCCGCGGAACATCGCGACGCGCTCCGGTTTGCCATCGAGCGGCCCGACCGTCTCGAACGAAAACAGGATGCCGGTCTTGTTCTCCGCCTTAGCGCGGGCGAAATCCGCATGGGTCCGGATCTGCAGGAGGTAGTCCGGATATTTCTCGATCACCGACTGATAATCGGCGATTTCGGCGATTGTATCCTCAAGGCCATTGTTGAAGCCACCGAGCGAGCTCTTCATCGCGGTGACGCCGGAATTGCGCAGCATGTCGAGCTGGCTTTGCGGGAACGGCGGTTCGCCTTGCATCGGCGGGTACAGGTTGGCGTCGAACACGATCGCGTTGCGATAGAGAACCCTTGTCTGCGCGGTGACTGCGCTGTCGTCGTCCGCGAAAGCGCGTGGTGAAATGGCCGCAAGCGCGGTGGCCGCGCCCATGGCGGCGAGGACGTCCCGTCTGTTCATGAAATCTCCCACAATCGACACGAATCCAAGCTAGGTGCACCCGCGCGACCTGTCGAGGAACAGGCGCCCGACCCCGCCATGCGCATCCGTCACAGGCGCCCACTAGCGATCGCGAACCCGGTTTGGGAAAGGATTGGCAGTAGTTCCGGCAATTTCCTTGCCGTCGGCAGGCCCAGTGGAATTGCGCCCCGGTCTGCGCCATATACCCGCCCATGAATCCTTCCCCGCTTCGCGCCGCGATCGCCTCCGCCTATCTGGAAGACGAAGAGGCCGTCACCGACCGTTTGATCGCCAAGGCGCGTCTTTCGCCTGAGGAACGCGCCGCCACGGAGAAGCTGGCGCGCGATCTCGTGCTGCGCATCCGTGAGACACGCGGCGAGCAGACCGGCGTCGATTCCCTGATGCAGGAATATGCGCTCTCCACGCAGGAGGGCGTCGTCCTGATGTGCCTCGCGGAGTCGCTGCTGCGCGTGCCCGACGCCGCCACAGCCGACAAGCTCATCAAGGACAAGATCGGCAGCGCGGACTGGGACAAGCACAAAGGCCAGTCGGACTCGATGTTCGTCAACGCATCCACCTGGGCGCTGATGCTCACGGGACGCGTGGTAAAACTGGACACGACCGCGGGCTGGGATTTCGAAGGCATCCTGCGCCGTCTGGTCTCGCGCACCGGCGAACCGGTGATCCGGCAGGCCGTCACCTACGCGATGCGGATCCTGGGCCAGCAATTCGTTCTGGGCCGCACGATCGAAGAGGCGATGAAGAACGCGAAGCCCTGGCTTTCCAAGGGTTATCGCTTCTCCTTCGACATGCTGGGCGAGGCTGCTTACACCGCCCATGACGCGCGCCGCTATTACAAGTCCTATCAGGACGCGCTGCGCGCCATCGCCAGGGCCGCGCCCGACGACGGCAAACCCGTGTTCGAGCGTCCGTCCATCTCTGTGAAGCTCTCCGCGCTGCATCCGCGCTACGAATGGGTGAAGCGCAACCGGGTGATGGATGAACTCCTGCCGCAGCTCAACGGCCTTGCGGCCGAAGCGCGCGAACACAATCTCGGCTTCACCATCGATGCGGAAGAGGCCGAGCGCCTCGATCTCATGCTCGATATCTTCGAGGCGATTGGCGAGGACCCGCGGCTGAAGAACTGGAACGGCCTCGGCCTCGCGGTGCAGGCCTATCAGAAACGCGTGCTGCCGGTGATCGCATGGCTCGGCAACCTTGCCCATCGCCAGAAGCGCCGCATCCCGGTGCGCCTGGTGAAAGGCGCCTACTGGGACACCGAGATCAAGCGCGCGCAGGAACTGGGCATTGCCGATTATCCGACCTTCACCCGCAAGATGGCGACGGACACGTCCTATCTTGCTGGCGCGCGCGCATTGCTGGCGGAAGGCGATGCGATCTTTCCGCAATTCGCCACCCACAACGCCCACACGCTGGCGGCGATCCAGACCTTCGCCAGGGGCCGCACCGACTTCGAATACCAGCGCCTGCACGGCATGGGCGAGGCGCTGCATGCGCTCTACCGCGAAAAGAACATGGGTGGCGGCACGCGCATCTATGCCCCCGTCGGCACGCATGAGGATTTGCTCGCCTATCTGGTGCGGCGACTGCTGGAAAACGGCGCGAACACCTCGTTCGTGAACCGCCTCGCGGATGACGAGGCGCCCATCGACGAGATCGTCGCCGATCCGGTGGAACAACTCGCGGCCGTCCATCCGCGCCGCAATCCCAATATCCCGCTTCCTGCCGACACCCTGCCGGATCGCAAGAATTCGTCCGGTTTTCTCTGGAGCAATCCCGTGGTCAGCGAACCCGTCATCGCCGCTATGAAAGCCTCGCTGGAGGCGCCGCAGCGCGCGGTACCGATCGTCGGCGGCGAACAGCGCACCGGCAAGGTCGCGCCGGTGCGCGATCCGTCCGACCGTAACCGCATCGTCGGCGAAGTGATCGAAGCGTCCGATGCCGACGTGAAGGACGCGCTGGCGAAGGCATACAATGCTCGCATCGCGTGGAACGCACTCGGCGGCAACAATCGCGCGGATATTCTGGAACGCGCCGCCGACCTCTATGAGAAGAACCAGGCGCATCTGATGGCGCTCGCCGTGCGCGATGCCGGCAAGTCGATTCCGAATGCGCTGGGTGAAGTCCGCGAGGCGGTGGATTTCCTGCGCTACTATGCCGGGCAGGCTCGCAAGCTGTTCGAAGGCTCGGTGCGCATGCCCGGCCCGACGGGCGAGACCAACGATCTGTCTCTGCATGGACGCGGCGTGTTCTGCTGCATTTCGCCGTGGAATTTCCCTCTGGCCATCTTCACCGGCCAGGTCGCCGGCGCGCTCGCCGCCGGTTGTCCGGTGCTTGCGAAGCCCGCCGAGCAGACGCCGCTTATTGCCGCCGCCGCAGTAAAGCTCCTGCATGAAGCCGGCGTGCCGGTGGACGTGCTGCACCTTCTTCCTGGCGACGGCCCGCGCATCGGAAACGCGCTGTTCGCCGATCCCCGCCTTGCCGGCGTGGCCTTTACCGGCTCGACCGATGCCGCCAACGCCATCAACCGCGCGCTCGCTGCGCGCACGGGCCCCATCGCGACCCTGATCGCCGAAACCGGCGGCCAGAACGCGATGATCGTGGACTCGACGGCGCTGCCCGAGCAGGTGTGCCGCGACGTGCTGTCATCGGCGTTCGACAGCGCCGGCCAGCGCTGTTCGGCACTGCGCGTCCTCTATTTGCAGGAAGATGTCGCCGACAAGATGCTGGGCCTGATCCTGGGCGCGATGGACGAGCTCAAGCTCGGCGATCCCATGCTGCTGGAAACCGATATCGGCCCGGTGATCGACGAGGAAGCCCGCGCCAACCTCCAGAAGCATGCGGACACGATCGTCAAGGAAGCGCGGTTGCTCAAGAAGCTGCCGGTCCCCGCCGAGCTTTCCAGCGGGGTGTTCTTCCCGCCGCATGTTTTTGAGATTTCCGGCATCGGACAGCTCAAGCGCGAAGTCTTCGGCCCCGTGCTGCATGTCGCGCGCTGGAAGGCGGATGAACTCGGCCAGGTCTGCGACGCGATCAATGCCACCGGCTATGGCCTGACGCTGGGCATCCATTCGCGCATCGATGCAACCGCGGCGTTCATCCGCGATCGCGTGCATGCGGGGAATGTCTATGTGAACCGCAACCAGATCGGCGCCGTCGTCGGCGTGCAGCCGTTCGGCGGCGAAGGCTTGTCCGGCACCGGACCGAAAGCCGGCGGCCCGCACTACCTCCAGCGTTTCAGTTTGGAACGCACTTATACTGTGAATACAACGGCGGCAGGCGGCAACGCATCGCTTCTGGCTGGCGGCGGCACAGACGGAATCTGATAATGATTCTGCCCATGACCGGGGCAGGCGCGCACATCATCGTATTCGGCAATGAGAAGGGCGGCTCGGGCAAGACCACCGCCGCCATGCACATCGCCGTTTCGCTCGCGCGCATGGGCAAGCGCGTCGCCGCCATCGACCTCGACAGCCGCCAGCGTTCGCTTACCCGCCAGCTCGAAAACCGCGCCGCATTCAAGGAGCGCAGCGGCGCGGATATCGCGGTGCCGGCCTCTTATGTCGTGGCGCGCTCCAACCTGAAGTCGCTGGATGAAGGGGCGGCGGAAGAGGCGCGGAAGTTCGCCGACATCCTCGCCGAGGTCGAGGCCCAGAACGACTTCGTCGTCATCGACACGCCGGGCTCGGACACCCAGCTTTCCCGCATCGGCCACGCTGCCGCCGACACGCTCGTCACGCCGATGAACGACAGCTTCGTGGACATGGATCTGCTGGCCCGCATCGATCCGGAGACCTTCGAGATCAAGCAGCCCAGCCTCTATTCGGATTTCGTCTGGGATTGCCGCAAGCGCCGCCTGATGGCGCGCAAGCCGGCGCTGGACTGGGTGGTGATGCGCAACCGCATCTCCTCCACCGACACGCGCAACAAGCGGCGGCTGTCCGGCGTTCTCGACAAGCTGTCGGAGCGCATCAGCTTCCGCGTGGCGCCGGGCTTCGGCGAGCGCATCATCTTCCGCGAGCTTTTTCCCCACGGCCTGACCATGCTGGACCTGCCGCAAAAGAGCCTGAACATCTCGCTCTCGATGTCCCATGTCGCAGCGCGCCAGGAAGTGCGCGAGCTTCTGCTGACGCTCAAGCTGCCCGGTATCGGCGTGAAGGTCGGCTGATTATTTCGTGGCCGCGGCGAAGCAGGTCTGCTTGCGCTCGGTCATGCGCTGGCAGACGGCGCGGGCTTCGGCTTCCACGAAGGGGCCGAAGCGGGCGCGATAGAGCGTCTTGCCGTCCACCGACTGGAACGGCACCACGATGCGTTCAGCCTGTCCCAGCACATCCATCGAGCGTTCCGCGTATGCGGCAAGCTGCTGCTTGGCGGACGGCGCATCGCCGAACGCGCCGATCTGGATCGTCCAGTCCCGCATGCCGCGCTGTGTGACGGATTTTGCGATATTGGTGGCCGGGTGCGAGCGGACCGGCGTTCCCATGTCGCCGATATCCCCTTCACCCAGCGCTTCGGCGCGCGACGAAGGACGGATGCTCGGCGGCGGCTGGCGCGTCGGCGTCAGCGACGCGACGAGCAGCGGGCCGCGCGGCGCGGGCTTCGGACGCAGGTTGGGCGGCGGCGCCTTCAGCACGATGGAGCCTGTCGCGCCGCTGACCGGCAACGATTTCGGCATCGGCGGCGGGGGCGGCACGGCAGCCGCGGCGGCGAGCTTGCCGCCGACATTCGGCATGGGCGCGGGCGTGGCCGCAATCAGATTGCCGATGGCGTCGTTCGGATCGGGACGCGATTCGGCGGCGTCTTCGTCGTCCGGATCGTTGCCGGCGGCGGATCGCGCCACCGGGAAGCCTGCCGCGATCGGCGCCGGCGGATTGTTCATCGCCACCACCTGCCACGGGATGTTGCGGCGGGCGACCATGTTCGGATTCATCGCGATCTGCGCGTAGGTGTTGTCCAGCAGCCGCATCATCTCGGTGTCGCGCATATGCGCGGTGCGCCCGCCCATGACGACGCCGATGATCTGTGTGCCGCCGCGCGTCACGGAGGAAACGAGGTTGAAGCCCGACGATTCCGTGTAACCGGTCTTGATGCCGTCGGCGCCGTCATAACGGCCGAGCAGGTTGTCGTGCCCGCGATAATAGCGGCCGCGATAGACGAAGCCGGTGGTCGAGAAGTAGTGGAAATATTGCGGGAAATCATAGGCCAGATGGCGCGCCAGGATGGCGAGGTCGGAGGCCGTGGAAATCTGCCGGTCGTCCGGCAGCCCCGAGGCGTTGTGGTAGAACGTGTCGTTCATGCCGAGCTCGCGCGCCTTCTGCGTCATGAGCTCGCCAAAATGATCTTCCGTGCCGCCCAGATATTCGGCGATCGTCACCGCGACGTCGTTCGCCGACAGCACGACAACGGCCTTGATCGCGTCGTCGACGTCGATGGCATCGCCGGTATGCAGATAGAGTTTCGTCGGATGCTGGATCGCGGCGTGTTCGGACACCGGCATCATCGTTTGCATCGATGTCTGCCCGTGCTTGATGGAGTCGAACAGCATGTACAGCGTCATCATCTTGGTGAGCGACGCCGGGTGCCGCAGCGCATGGGCATTGCGCGCGTAGAGGACGCGGCCGGAAACGCCGTCCATGATCAGCGCGGCATCCTTGTTGGGATCTGTCAGGCTGACATTGGCCCAGTTGACGGGCCCGCGGGTGCGGTGGGCGCCGGCATGGTGGCGGGCCAGGGCGGGTCCGGAAGCGAGCAGAGCGGCAAGGCCGAAGGCAAGCGCAAGGGTAGCTGTAAAAATGCCTTTCCCCGCTGTCGCGCCAGTTTTGGCGCGCTGCCGACCCAACATGTACGGAATCCCAATTCTTAAGCTTTGCGCCCGACCTCGTTGAACAAGACCAAAATGCATCCGGGCTCGCAAGCCCAAAAGCAAATATACCTTATGGTGCGGGCGTTTACGAATAGTTAAGACATGGTTTCCAAGTCCTGAATCGCGCCGCCTAAAGTTCCTCCAAGAATATTTTGTGCAGCGCAGCAAAACCCCTTGACGCTACGGTTATTGCACTGCATATAAGCCATGTTGCACTGCAGCAGGGCATTCCCCCGCCGAGCCGGTGCTCTAAACGAACGGAGAAACGACATGGCGAAGTCCAAGACCACCGAAAAGCTCATCAACGGCACAGATCACATCGAAGCCGCCGTGAAGAACGGCGCCGAAGCGTTCAAGACCAATTTCGACAAGGCCGTGAAGGGCTATGACAAGTTCCTCGGCCTCGGAAAGGAAAACCTCGAGGCCGTCGTCGCCGCCGCCACCGTGGCCGGCAAGGGCGTCGAAACCCTCCACAACGAAACCTATGCGTTCTCGAAGCAGTCGATTGAAGACGCCGTCGCCGCCACGAAGGCGGTGCTGGCCTCCAAGTCCGCCCACGAGGCGTTCGAGCTGCAGACCGATTTCGCGAAGTCGGCGTTCGACCACTACGTCAGCCAGGTCACGAAGATGAACGAAATCCTCGCCGCCACGGCGAAGGACGCGTTCAGCCCGCTCCAGGGCCGTTACCAGGCGTGGGTCGACGCGGTGCAGAGCACCCGCGCGGCCTGACCAGTCAGGACGATCGTTCCGCGGCTTCCTCCCCCCAATGCGGAACGGCTCCAGAAAGGGCTCGGTGCTTCGGCGCCGGGCCCTTTCGTTTTTGAGCCGCGGAATCTAAGGGCGATTCCGCGCGGTAAACCATCGTCACATTGTGGAAACGCGTTTTTTCCTTCTTTCCGTTAAACTCCGTGCGTTAGGATTGGCGTGTATGAGCGGCAGAAACGACGAGAACGACGACGATCAGAACGGCGGAACCGGCGGGCAGAACGGAACCGGCGTCGTCACGAAAACGCGCCCCAAGACCAAGAAGCCCAGCCTCTACAAGGTTCTCATTCTCAACGACGACTACACGCCGATGGAGTTCGTCGTTCACATTCTCGAGCGCTTCTTCAACAAGAATCGCGAGGAAGCTGTTCAGGTGATGCTGCATGTCCACCGCCACGGTGTGGGCATCTGCGGGGTGTTCACCTACGAGGTGGCGGAAACAAAAGTGGCGCAAGTCATTGAATTTTCCCGCCGTCACCAACATCCTTTACAGTGCACCATGGAGAAGGAGTAGAGTCGCGCCGATGCCATCACTTTCGCGAAGTCTCGAACAGGCCCTTCACCGCGCCATCAAACTCGCGAGCGACCGGCACCACGAATATGCGACTCTCGAGCACCTCCTGCTCGCGCTCACCGAAGAGGGCGATGCACAGCAGGTGCTGAAGGCCTGCAATGTCGACATCGAGGCGCTGAAGAAGTCGCTGCAGAAGTATGTCGACGAAGAACTCATCACGCTGGTGATCGAGGACGGCGAGGACGCAAAGCCCACCGCCGGCTTCCAGCGCGTGGTGCAGCGCGCCGTACTGCACGTCCAGAATTCCGGCCGCGATGAAGTGACGGGCGCGAATGTTCTCGTCGCGCTGTTCACCGAGCGCGAGAGCCACGCCGTCTACTTCCTGCAAGAGCAGAACATGAACCGCCTCGACGCGGTGAGCTTCATCAGCCACGGCATCGCCAAGCGCCCGGGCATGAGCCAGCAGAAAACCGCGCGCGGCACCGGCTCGGACGACGACGAGGACGGCGGCGAGAAGCAGAACAAGCAGGGCACCGAGGCGCTCGAAGCCTATTGCGTGAACCTGAACGAGAAGGCCAAGTCCGGCCGCATCGATCCGCTCATCGGCCGCGAGCAGGAAGTGGACCGCACGATCCAGATCCTCTGCCGCCGCCAGAAGAACAATCCGCTCTATGTCGGAGA
>DATIVW010000099.1:0-5665 GCA_035465595.1 Rhizomicrobium sp.
TTTGTGAATTTGCGAGCCATCGCAAGTTCCATACAAGCGGTTCCGTCGAAAAGCGAGGGTTGCAAACGGAACGCTCCTCACATCTGTGCCGTTACCTCGTCGTCCTCGCGCAAGTCAGGAGACAGTGATGCGTATCAGAGATTTTACCGTCGTCCTTGCGACGGCTTCGATGCTGGCCCTGGCCGGCTGTGGTACCGATCCGGGCGAGCGTGCGGCGTCAGGCGCACTCCTCGGCGCCGGCGCCGGCGCGCTTGTCGGCTCGGCAACAGGAAGCGCCGCGACCGGCGCAGCGATCGGCGCCGTCGGTGGCGCAGTCGTGGGTGCGGCCACCGACCCCTGCACGCTGAACCTCGGCGATCCGGTGTGGCGCGATCACGGCGGACGCCGGGCGTATGAAGAACGGTGCGGCCATCCCCCGCCGGACTAGCCCTGAATGACGGAAAGCCCGCGACATCGCGGGCTTTCTTTTTTGGCTTGTCATCGCGCCGGGGCGAGACGATCTTTCGCGCATGGACAAAGAGCCACTTCTCTTCGAGCAAACACTGCGGCCCAGCCCGCCGATGGATTCGCGCACGCTTCTGGTCATCCTCGCCGTCGTGGCGTCATTCAACATCGCCTTCGCCCTGAGCTTCATCCTGCGCGGTGCATGGCCCATCGCGCCCTTCATGGGCCTCGACGTGGCGCTTCTCGCCTGGGCGTTTCGCGCCAGCACGATCGCGGCCAGGCGCTTCGAGCATGTGACGCTTACGCCGTCACGGCTGCGCATCGAAAAGCATCCGGCGAAAGGTGCGGCGACGAAGGCGGAGTTCAATCCCTATTGGGTGCGCGTGGACTTGCAGCGGCCGACCGAGTTTTCCAACCGCCTCTTCGTGCACAGCCATGGCAAATCGCTGCAACTGGGCGCGTTCCTGGCGCCCGTCACGCGCGAGAGCTTTGCCGAGGCGCTGAAATCGGCGCTTTCCGCCGCGAAAAACGGGCGTTTTTGAGCGCGCAAGATTCGGGTCGATAATGGGGCTCCGGCACCCCATCTTGGCCCCATGAGCGAACCGATCAAATTCGAAGACTATGAGCTGGGCCGCGACTGGCGCCGCATGGGCCGCGCCATCCGCTTCCTCACCGAGCGCTACACCGAACAGCCGCGGCTGGAAGACGCCGCCGACGCGGTGGGCCTCTCGCCGTTTCATTTCCAGCGCCTGTTCACGCGCTATGTCGGCGTCAGCCCGAAAAGCTTCGTCGGCCATCTGACGCTGGAACATGCCAAGCGCGAGCTGGCGAAAGGCGCGAGCGTGCTCGATGCGGCGCTCGACTCCGGCCTCTCCGGATCGTCGCGCCTGCACGACCTGTCTCTGAAGATCGAAGCGATGACGCCGGGCGAATACGCACGGGCGGGCCGCGGGCTTTCGATCGACTACGGCTTTGCCGATTGTCCCTTCGGCCGCGTGCTCGTGATGCAGACGGAGAAGGGCGTGTGCGGACTTGCCTTCGGCGACGAGGGCGAAGAAGAGGCGATGCTCGCCGACATGACGGCGCGCTGGCCCAAAGCCGTCTTCACGCCGAACGCGTCGCAGGCGGAAAAGACAGCCCAGCAGATCTTCGAGCGCGATGGCAAGGCGCAGATCGGACTGCATCTGCTCGGCACGCCGTTCCAGATCAAGGTGTGGGAAGCACTGCTGAAGATTCCGGAAGGCAGGATGACGACCTATGGCGCGCTCGCCGCGCGGCTGGGCGATGCGAAGGCGTCGCGCGCGGTGGGAACGGCGGTCGGCCGCAATCCGGTGTCGTGGCTGATCCCCTGCCATCGCGTGCTGGGCAGCGACGGCGCGTTGCATGGCTATCACTGGGGCCTGGTGCGCAAGCGCTCGATGCTGGCGATGGAAGCAGCGCGCGAAGAGGCGCGTCAGAGCCCCAGGACGTCGGCCATCGCATAGAGGCCGGGCTTCCTGCCCTGTCCCCATCTGGCCGCCGCGAGCGTGCCGGTGGCGAAGATCGAGCGGTCTTCGGCCACATGGCGCAGCACGACGCGCTCGCCATTGCCCGCGAAGATGACATCGTGCTCGCCGACGACGGTGCCGCCGCGCAAGGATGCGAAGCCGATCGCTTCATTGCCGCGCGGGCCGACTTGCCCGTCGCGCGTCTTGACCGCGTTGTCCTCGAGCACGATGCCGCGCCCTTCCGCGGCCGCCTGTCCCAGCAGGAACGCGGTGCCGGAAGGCGCATCCACCTTCTTGCGGTGGTGCATCTCCACGATCTCGATATCGAAATCCGGCAAGGCCTTCGCGGCTTGTCTGGCGAAGGCGGCCAGTAGATTGACGCCCAGGCTCATGTTGCCGGATTTGACGATCACGGCATGGCGCGCTGCGGCGCGAACCTTTTCGTCGTCGCCAGCGGACATCCCCGTGGTGCCCAGCACATGAACGATGCGCGCCTGTGCCGCCAGCGCGGCGAGCTCGACCGAATATTCCGGCGTTGTGAAATCCACGAGGGCCTGCGCGTGGGCGATCAGCGGCAATGGATCGTCGGTCAGCGCGACGCCGTTGGATCTGGCGCCCGCCAGCGCGTTCGCGTCGTTGCCAAGGTCTGGATGGCCCTTGCGCACGAGCGCGCCGGCCAGCTCGAAATCCGGCGACGCGGCGATGGCGCGCAGCAGCGCCTGCCCCATGCGGCCGGCGGCTCCCGCGACGACGATCCTGATTCCGCTCATGGCCGCATCATGAAGGTTTGCCGCTCAATGCGCGAGATGCTCGATGGCAAATTGCGCGACCGCCTGCCCGAACCACGGCACGGTCAGGATCAGCGCCGATGCGCCAAAGCGAAATAATGTGGTCTGGTCGAACGGCCATTCCGGCGCCGCCTCGATCCGCGCTTCATATGCCAGAAGCCCCTGCATGCGCGTGGCCGCCGCGGCGTCGCTGTCCGCGGTCGTTCGCGCCGTCTCGATCTGGTGGCGGACCCGCTCAAGCTCTGCTGCCTTGGCGGTGCGTATCTTCCGGTGAACCGGCTGCATGGTGCGCAGGAAGACCCACACACCGAGAGCCAGGGACAGCACCACGAGCCCGATCGTATAGATGTTGAGCCCGGAATCGAGAAAGAAAAGGCATGAGACGGCGCCGACGGTGAACCAGATCAGCGCAAAGCGCGCCGCCGATCGCCCCCACACGGAAAGCCGGTCGATGCGCAAAAGATCGACCTTGAGTTCCTGCGTGACAAGCGTGTGCGTGCCGAGCGTGCCGGTGCGCGAAAGCTCTACCCCGCGCGTGAACGAAATCGCCAGCACCGTGGTCACGATGACGAACCACGCGAAGATTCCGGGCAGCGGGTTTGCATCGGTCAGGTAGTGACCATAGAGCGGCCAGCTGATGATGAGGCCGGCAGCAAGCCCCATCCATGTTGCGGGAACGAGGCGCGCCTTAACCGGCGTGAAGCCGACGAGATTGTGCCTTTCGATCGCGTTGGACGTCAGCGTGCGGGCGAAGGCCGTGTAATCGAGCCGCTCGCGCACGCGGGTGTAGCGCTGGATGTAAAGCGCGGCGCTGATCGTCACGGCGAGCGCGAAAGCGGTCCGCAACGGTTCGGCGACGGCAACGCCATTGGCGGCCCTTGCGATCAGCGGAAGGCCTTCGAGCGCGGCAATCGCAAGGAACGCGCCGCCGATGAGCAACAGAATGAGGAGTGCCGTCCAGAAATCGCCGAGCGGCGACAGCATGAAGATGCGCTGCTCGAAATAGGCTTGCCGGTCCGCAGCCGCCATCCCGTCCGCAATATCGGAAGCCAACGCGTCGCTCATGGCCTGAGCATGGCGCGGGCCGCGGCGGGAGGCTAGGCCTGCGTATCGACTTTCGGCGACTCCGCATCCTTGCGCGCCACGGTCACCATTGCGGGCCTGAGCAGCCGGTCTCCGATCACATATCCGGTCTGCACCACGTCCACGATCGAGCCGCCCGGCTTGCCGTTGCCCGGCACTTCGGCGATGGCCTGGTGCAGGTTGGGATCGAACCGGCCGTCCGAGGTGTCGATGACCTTCACGCCATAGCGCTCGAGCGTCGCCAGCAGCTGGCGCTCCGTCGCCTCGACGCCCTCCACCACCGCCTTCACCGCGGCATCGGCGGCGGCGAGCTTGTCGGCGGGAAGCGCCTGCAGCGCGCGGGCGAAATTGTCGGCGATGCCCACCATGTCGCGCGCGAACTTGGTAACCGCGTATTGCGAGGCATCCTGCTTCTCGCGGGCGGCGATGCGGCGGGTGTTTTCCGCGTCGGCTAGGGCGCGCAGCGCGCGGTCCTTCAGCTCGGCGTTCTCGGCGCGCAGCGCGTCCAGAACCGCAAGTTCCGCTTCATGCGGATTGCCGGCCTGCGGATCGTTGTTGTCGTTGTCGTTCATGCTCATGTCTCTCAAACGCCTCAGGCGAGCAAACGGCTCACCACTTTCGCGGTATAATCCACCATCGGGATGATGCGGGCATAATTCAGGCGGGTCGGGCCCAGGACGCCGATCACGCCCACGATCTTGCCCTGCGCATTGGCATAGGGCGCCGCCACCAGCGAGGAACCGGAAAGGCTGAACAGCCGGTTCTCCGAGCCGATGAAGATGCGCACGCCCGCGCCGTCCTTGGCCAGCTCCATCAGCCGGATCAAATCGCTCTTGCGGTCGATGTCGTCGAACAGCGTTCGCACGCGTTCGATGTCGGCCTGCGCTTCCACGCTTTCCAGAAGATGCGAAGCGCCGCGCACGATCAGGATCTTGTCGTCCGCCGCGTTCTGTCCGCCGGACGGCGCCAGCGTGGCGAGGCCTTCGGCGACGACCTTCTTGGTCAGCGCGTCCAGCTCGGCGCGTTCGCTTTCCAGTTCCGCGGCGATTTCTGCGCGCGCATCATCCAGTGTGCGCCCGCGCAGGCGCGCGTTCAGATAGTTCGAGGCTTCGGTAAGCGCGGATGCGGGCAGGCCCGCCGGAATGTCGAGCAGGCGGTTCTCGACCGAACCGTCTTCGCTGACGATCACCACCAGCGCCTTGCCCGGCGCCACCGAAACGAACTCGATGTGCTTGAGCGCGCTGTCGAGCTTGGGCGCGACAACAAGGCCAGCGCAGCGCGACAGGCCGGACAGCATCAACGTCGCCTGCGTCACCACGTCCTCGATGCCGCGATTCTGGTTGGCGATGCGCGCTTCGATGGCGGTGCGCTCGCCCGGCGCCAGTTCGCCGATCTCCATCAGCCCGTCGACGAAGAGACGAAGGCCGCGTTCGGTCGGTGCGCGGCCGGCGCTGGTGTGCGGCGCGTAAAGCAAGCCCATCGCTTCAAGGTCCGCCATCACGTTGCGGATCGACGCCGGCGACAGCGACATCGGCAGGCGCTGGGACAGCGTGCGCGAGCCCACCGGCTCGCCGGTGTTCAGGAAGGCGTCGACCAGATGGCGGAACACTTCGCGCGGCCGCTCGCCCAGCTCTTCGGCCAGGAGCTTGGCGGTGGCGATGTCGATCGGTCCCTGACCCATGTTAAGCTTTTGTTCTGCCATGACTATTTGTTTCAGCCTGTCGCCATTGCGGGCGGGGGCCGGGAAGGCTAGGTAGCGCCCGGCATCCTCAACTTCAAGGTAGCAGATATGCGTCCCAGCAAGCGGGCTTTCGATCAGTTGCGCGAGGTGACCCTCGTGCCGGGCGTGGCAAGGCACGCCGA
>DATIVW010000100.1:0-6881 GCA_035465595.1 Rhizomicrobium sp.
GCGGTAGTCGCGCGCGTGAAGGCGATGCAACGGATCTCCGGCCGTCGCTGGAATCTCATTCTGGACGATGGCGTGGTGGTGAAGTTGCCGGAAGAAGGCTGGCGCCAGCAGCTTGATGCGCTGGAGCATCTCATCGTGGACAAGAGTGTGCTCGAACGTGACATCGCAGAAATCGATCTCAGATCGCCGGACAACTATTTCTTTGTGCTGCGCAGCGGCGAACAGCAGCAGGTTACGCGGGGGAACAAGACCTGATGGGTGACGCAACACGAATGCGCACAGTGAAATCGGAAGCAACGGCGTTCCGCACCGGCCTTGTAGCTGTGCTGGACGTGGGTTCGACAAAGACGGTTTGCCTGATCGGACGGGCAGATCCCGGCAATCTGCGCGTTGTCGGCGCGGCGTTACGAGAAACCAATGGCGTCAAATCCGCCACGGTGACAAGCATCATCGAAGCCGAGGAGACGATCCGCGAGGCGGTTGCCGCCGCGGAAAATCACGCCGATGCGCGCATCCAGAACGTTCTGATCTCGGTGGCCTGCGGTTCGCCGGTCAGCATCAGGGGCCGGGCCGTTGCGGCACTGGACGGCGCTCTCGTCTCCGACGGTCATCTTCATGCCTTGCTGCGCGAGGGACGCAGCAAGTGCCAGATGGATGGATATGAAGTCATTCAAGCTGCACCCACCTCTTATGTCGTCGATGAGGCAAGGGGCGTTCACGACCCGTCTGGCATGTTCTGCCAGCGCATCGGCGTATCGATGCATGCGGTCGGCGTGCGGCCTTCCCCGTTGGCGAACCTCAAACTCGCCATCGAACGATGCCATCTTTCGAGCGTCGGCTCCCTCTTCTCCGGCTATGCCAGTGGCCTGTCGACGCTGACGGACGATGAGAAGCAGCTCGGCGCGACGCTGATCGACATGGGTGGCGGTGTCACCTCGATCGCCGTTTTCATGGAAGGCCAGATGGTTCATGCCGACGTGGTGCCGATCGGCGGCAGCCATGTGACGGCAGACCTTGCCCGCATGCTTGCGGCTCCGATCTCAGCAGCTGAGCGGCTGAAGACGCTTTACGGTGCGGCATTGGGCGATATCGAGACGGGAACAGACGTCATCGCGGTGCCGCAGATGGGCGAGGATGGCGATGAATATGCCGCCCGCGTGCCGCGCTCCATGCTGACCCGGATCATCCAGCCGCGGCTCGAAGAGATCTTCGCTCAGGTCCAGGAACGCCTGCGCACCAGCGGTTTTGACGTTGCCGCCGGGCGGCGGGCGGTACTGACGGGCGGTGCATGCCAGCTCGCCGGCACGCGCGAACTGGCACAGCGTGTCCTCAACAAGCAGATCCGTCTCGGCCGCCCGCAGACTTTCCATGGTCTGCCGGCCGCATCGGCTGGGCCGGACTATGCAACGGCACTCGGCCTTCTGATGGCCGGGGCAACCATGCCGCCCGAGGCGCTGAACCCGGATATCGAGATCGAACCGGAAAAACGCAAAGGCGGACTCATCAGACACCTAGTCGGCGGACTCTTCGGATGATTCAATCCCAAGTGATTCGCGCCGCAGCGAACAAAAAGAAGTGTTGGGTCGGTAGGGCCAAAAAGGCCGAGCATTAGGAGACTGGAACATGGCGATCAAACTCGGGGCTCCCGAAGTAAAAGAACTGCGGCCGCGCATCACGGTGTTGGGCGTCGGCGGCGCGGGCGGCAATGCCGTCAACAACATGATTTCCTCCAAGCTGGAGGGTGTCGATTTCATCGTTGCGAATACGGACGCGCAGGCGCTGGCCCAATCCAAGGCCGAACGCCGTATCCAGATCGGTGCGCGGATTACCGAAGGCCTTGGCGCAGGTGCGAAGCCCGATGTCGGCCGCGCGGGCGCTGAAGAGTCGCTCGAAGAGATCCTCGAACAGATCGATGGATCGCACATGGTCTTCATCACCGCCGGCATGGGCGGAGGCACGGGCACCGGTGCGGCACCCGTCATTGCCCGCGCTGTGCGCGAGATGGGCGTGCTGACGGTCGGCGTCGTCACCAAGCCGTTCGGCTTCGAAGGCGAGAAGCGCATGCAGATCGCCGAGCGCGGCATCGAAGAACTTCAGGCCTTCGTCGACACGCTCATCGTTATCCCGAACCAGAACCTGTTCCGCGTCGCCAACGAGAAGACCACGTTCGCACAGGCCTTCACCATGGCCGATGACGTGCTGCATTCCGGCGTCCGCGGCGTGACCGACCTGATCGTCATGCCGGGCCTCATCAACCTCGACTTCGCCGACATCAAGACGGTGATGGGCGAGATGGGCAAAGCCATGATGGGCACTGGCGAGGCTGAAGGCGAAGATCGCGCACTGCGTGCCGCCGAAGCTGCGATCTCCAATCCGCTGCTCGATGATGTGTCGATGAAGGGCGCGCGCGGCGTGCTTATCAACATTACGGGCGGTCCGGATATGGGCCTCTTCGAAGTCGACCAAGCGGCCAATCGCATCCGTGCGGAAGTGGTGCCTGGTGCGAATATCATCTTCGGTGGCACCATCCTGGAAAACATGGAAGGCCGTATCCGCGTGTCCGTCGTCGCCACCGGCATGGATGCCGAGCAGATGCAGCAGACGCCGCAGAACATCGCGCACATCCGCCCGCACCAGAAGCAACCGGCTATTCAACCCAAGCCGGTCGAGCCCGCCCGGCCTGCGGCGATGGCCAATCCGGTCCATGCCCGTGTGCAGACGATCGCCAGTGAGCTGAGAGCGGCGCCGGCGCCCATGGCGGAAACACCCGTGCAGCTTTCGCCCATGGAATCCGAAATTTTTGGCGGCGCGGAGCAACCGGCGGCGGCGTCAGGCCGCTATGTGATCGGGGAAGACGACATTCCGCCTATGCCGGAGGGCATTCGTCCCCAACCGGCCCGCGTCGAGCAGCGTCGCGCGGCGTCTGAGCCGGAACAGCCCAAGCGTCGTTTCGGTCTGTTTGGGTCCCGCAAGGAAAAAACGGCTGATGTTCGTCAGGAGCCGCCGCGTGCCGCATCCACCCCGCGCGCGACCGTGCAGGTCATGGGGCGGAACGAACAGGCGCGCCAGCAAGGCACGCAAAACAATCCGGACGATCTGTTCCCGGAATCCAAGAAGGACGATCAGTTCGAAATCCCGGCTTTCCTGCGCCGTCAGCAGAACTGACGCATTGTAGATCGCCTGCAAAAAGGCGCCCCGGTCACGCCGGGGCGCCTTTCGCTTTTGGAACTTGTCCTGAGTAGAATGCGCCTATGAGACGAACGATCGCCAAAGAAGTCAATAAAAGCGGTACGGCGCTTCATGCTGGCGTCGTTGTCGACATGCGGCTCTTGCCGGCGGAACCCTACACGGGGATTGTCTTTCGCCGCCGCGACATCGGAGGGCGGGAAATTCCCGCGCTTTACGACCGCGTTGCGGAGACGCGGCTCGGCACCGTTATCGCGGAAGCCGACGCCACCGTAGGTGTGATCGAGCATCTGATGGCCGCGATCGCGGGTGCACAGATCGATGATCTCGTCGTTTCGCTGGACGGGCCGGAGCCACCGATCTTGGATGGCGATGCGCTCTCCTATTTTCGGCTGATCGAAGGCGCGGGCGTGCGGGACCGGCCAGGCGCGCGGACGGCGTTCAAGGTTGTCAGACCTGTCGAGGTCACGATCGGAGACGCGCAGGTCCGCCTTCTGCCATCGCACGGATCAGAATACCATTTCGATCTCGATTATTCGAACACCAAAGCCATCGGCAAACAGTCTTATACAATGACATTCACCCGGCAGAATTTCGCGCGCGAGATTGCTCCGGCACGCACATTTGGTTTCATGCACGAACTCGATGCGCTAAACAAAATGGGGTTGGCGCGCGGGGCGTCGCTGACGAACACGATTGCCATCGATGGCGACAACGTCATCAACAAGGATCTGATGCGCTTTCCCGATGAATTCGTACGGCACAAGATTCTGGACGCGATCGGGGACATGGCACTGGCGGGCGGCCCACTGATCGCCCGGTTCGAAGGCGTAAAATCCGGCCACGCGACCAACAACGCGGTTCTGCGCGCGCTTTTCGCAGATTCGGCCAACTACGAGCTGATTGAAATCTAACCCTGCACGTCCCGCATGGCCTTAAGAAGGCTTGTAACGGCGGATCGCAAATTGTCGTCCTTGAGTCCCTGGAAGTTACGCACAAGGTCGATGGCAGCGCGATTGTGTCCGCCGTGCGGCATTCCCGCGCCGGGCTTTCCTGAATCGAATTCCTCAAAGAAATACCCGACGCTGATATTCAGCGTGTTCGCGATCTCATACAGCCGGCCGACGCTGATGCGGTTCGCGCCGGTCTCATATTTCTGTATCTGCTGATAGGAAATGTGCAGTTGATGTGCGAGATCCTCTTGGGTGAGGCCGAGTTCCGTCCGCCGGATGCGAAGGCGCTCCCCCACATAGTTGTCGACCCGGCTACTCAGCCCGTTTCCTATGGTTTCGTTGACCATGATCCCGCGCGCATTGCTTCGGGATCAGTACGCCTGGTCCCGGCCTGCGGATCAGGCCGCCTGGCACAATTCTTTGCCATCTGGCCAAACTTGCCGGAACTGGTCTGGACCGGGGTTCCGGCTCAATGGCATAAGGTGCCGGCTTGGCACCGGCCGCGACTGTTCGGGAGTTGGTATGTCATTGAATTTTCTAGATAATATTCGTTTCCCAACGACGCGGGGGATGGCGTTCGCCATTGTGGCGGCTTGCCTTGCGGTGGCTGGCTGCTCCGGGGTGACAGACAAGCAAGATGCTCCGTACGTCGAGCGCCCGGTCGAACAAATCTATGCGGACGCCTGGAAGCAGATCGACAACCACGACTGGGAGAACGCCGCCAAGCAGTTCGACGAAGTCGAGCGCCAGCACCCCTACTCGGTCTGGGCGCGCCGAGCGATGCTGATGAGCGCCTTCTGCTATTATCAGGCGAACAAATATACAGACGCGACAAACACTGCGGATCAGTACATCTCGCTGCATCCCGGCAGCAAGGAAGTGGCCTACGCCTTCTACCTGAAGGCCATGTCGCTTTACGAGCAGATCGTCGACGTCGGCCGCGACCAAACCGTCACCGAACAGGCCCTGACAGCGCTACAGGACGTGGTACAGCGTTTCCCGAACTCCGAATATGCGCGCGATGCGAGCCTGAAAATTGACCTGACGCTGGACCACCTGGCCGGCAAGGAAATGGAAGTCGGTCGCTATTACCTGACGCGCCGCGATTACATCGGCGCGATCAACCGATTCAAAACCGTGGTCCAGCGCTACCAGAAGACGCCGCAGATCGCCGAAGCGCTGGAGCGCCTGACCGAGGCTTATTATGCCCTGGGCGTTTACAACGAAGCCAAGACAGCCGCCGCCGTGCTGGGCGCGAACTATCCAGGCAGCCCTTGGTATCAGGACGCCTACAACCTGCTGGTCACTCACAATATGAAACCCGGGGTTGATCAGGGCTCGTGGATTGCGCGGCAATTCCAGCTATAAACTGAGCTCATGCTCGCGACGCTCAAGATTCGCGACCTCGTTCTAATCGAGAACGTGGCGCTGGATTTCGCGCCTGGTCTCAACGTTCTCACGGGTGAGACGGGCGCGGGAAAATCCATTTTGCTCGACGCTTTGGGATTGGCCGCCGGCGCGCGGGCGGGCGGACGATCCAGCGTGCGCAATGGCGCGGCGCAGGGCTCCTCGGTTGCGATCTTCGATCTTGCGAAAGACCACCCCGCCTTTGCTCTGCTCTCCGGAAACGACATTCCCGCAGAAGAAGAGATCATCTTGCGCCGCGCCATCACCGCGGATGGCCGTACGCGCGCTTTCGTGAACGATGAGCCGGTGGGTGTGGGCCTGCTGCGCGATCTGGGTGGCATGCTGGTGGAGATCCACGGTCAATCCGATGATCGCGGCCTCTTCGACAACGCCACGCACCGTCGTGTGCTGGATTCGTTCGGTGGCAACGAAAAACTTGCTGCGACGGTGGCCGAGCGCTTTGTGGAATTAGAAGCTGCCGCGGCACAGCTTGCTGCCTTGAAGAAGGCCGCCGCTGCCGCTGCCGCCGATGCCGATTTTGTGCGTCACGCAGCCGACGAACTTTCCGCGCTGGGGCCGGAAGAGGGCGAGGAAGCCAAGCTCGCCGCCGAGCGCGTGCTGCTGATGAACGCCAGCAAGATCGCGGAAGACATTTCTGCTGCCACTGAATTGCTGGGCGGTGATCGCGGTGCGGAATCTTCGCTTGCCGGGGCTCTCAAACGGCTGAGCCGCACCAATGAGGAAGCCCGCAAGGCTGCCGCTGCCGCGGAAACTGCGCTTGAACAGGCTTTCGCGCAGACCGAAGAAGCGCGGCGTGAATTGGAGGCATTGCTGTCGCGGCTTGACACCGATGGCGGCGAGTTAGAGCGCAAGGAAGATCGCCTGCATGCCCTTCGGGCTGCGGCGCGCAAATATGGCGTGCAGCCGGACGAACTGCCGCGCGTGCACAAGGAATTCCAGATCAAGCTCGATTCCCTTTCCGGCAGTGGCACCGGGCTGAAGAACGCCGAAGCCGAAGTCGCAAAAACGCGGGCCGCGTTTCTGGATGTCGCCCGCAAGCTCTCCGCCGCGCGCAAGACTACGGCAAAGAAGTTGGAGGGTTCGGTAGTTTCCGAACTCATCCCGCTGAAACTGGCGCATGCAAAATTTCGCGTTGCGCTGGAGCCGTTGGCCGAAGATGCGGCGTCGGCCAACGGGCTGGAGCGCATCGCCTTCGAAGTCGCCACCATCGAAAGCGCGCCGTTCGGGCCGCTGACGAAGATCGCGTCCGGCGGCGAGCTGGCGCGCTTCTCGCTCGCGCTGAAAGTGGCTCTCTCCGAAACCAGCCCGCCCGCC
>DATIVW010000101.1:0-8666 GCA_035465595.1 Rhizomicrobium sp.
GGTCTCGAAGACGTTCGGATCATCCGCCCCGGCTATGCGATCGAATACGACTACGTCGACCCGCGCCAGCTGACCCCGGCACTCCAGGCCAAGGCCGTTCCGGGTCTCTATCTCGCGGGCCAGATCAACGGAACCACCGGATATGAAGAAGCCGCCGCTCAGGGCCTGATGGCCGGGTTGAATGCGGCGCGCGCCGCTGGCGGATCGGCGCCTGCGATCCTCGACCGGTCCTCGGCCTATATCGGCGTGATGATCGACGACCTGGTGACCAAGGGCGTATCCGAACCCTATCGGATGTTCACATCCCGCGCCGAATACCGCCTGACCTTGCGGGCCGACAATGCGGATCAGCGGCTGACCCGCACAGGTGAGGATCTGGGCTGCGTCGGCGCCGAAAGGTCAAGGATGTTCGCCGGGAAGCTGGGTCGCCTCACGGCGGCCCGCGCCCGCATGGCAGCGCTCAACCTCACCCCAAACGAGGCTGCCCAGCATGGCATGGCGATCCGCCAGGACGGCGTCCGCCGCTCGGCCAACGATCTGCTCAGCCTGCCCGGTGTGGAGTTTTCGACCCTCGCTGCGATCTGGCCGGAACTAGGGGAATTCGCCCCGGAGATCGTGGAGCAGCTGGAGATCGACGCACATTACGCCGGTTATCTCGACCGGCAGGAAGCCGACATTCTTGCATTCCGCCGGGATGAGTCCCGCGCCCTTCCCGCCGATCTCGACTATGCGGCGGTCAACGGTCTGTCGACCGAGGCCCGCCTGAAGCTGGAGGCCATCCGTCCCGCCACGCTCGGCCAGGCTTCACGCATCGACGGCGTGACACCGGCGGCGCTGACTCTGGTCTTGGCCCATGTCCGTGGCCGCGAGAAGAAGCGTGCCTGACTTCGGGCCGGAAGAATTCGCCAGGGCGACCGATGTTTCACGTGAAACACTCGCACGGCTCAAGGCCTATGTCGGTCTGCTGACCGAATGGAATGCGCGACATAACCTCGTCTCGAAAAATTCCCTCGAGGATGTGTGGCGCCGCCATGTCTGGGACTCTGCGCAGCTGATGCGCTTCATCCCGAAATCGACAAACAACCTGGTCGACCTTGGCAGTGGCGCAGGCTTTCCCGGGCTGGTGCTGGCGGCAATGCTGCGGGAGCGGCCGGGATTCAGAACCGTGCTCTACGAATCCATCGCCAAGAAATGCGCCTTTCTGAGCGCCGCCGCCCAGCGGATGCAGATCGCGGCCGAAGTCCGCAACGCACGCATGGAAGAGGCGAGGGCGGAGCCGTTCGATCTGGTGACGGCGCGGGCCTGCGCGCCGCTCGTCAAACTGCTAACTTATGCACGGCCTTTTCAGGGCCCACGCACCACAAACCTGTTTCTGAAAGGCCAAAATGTAGAGGCCGAATTGACCGAAGCCCGCACATCTTGGAAACTGAACGCTGTCCGGCACGACAGCCTGACGGACCCGAGCGGGGTCATTCTCGAAATCCGGGACATCGAACATGTCGCTTCCAGATCTGAAGCCCGCCACCGCTAAGCGCCCTCGCGTGCTGGTCGTCGCCAACCAGAAGGGCGGGGTGGGCAAGACCACGACCGCGATCAATCTCGGCACCGCCCTGGCTGCGGTCGGCGAACCGACGCTGGTGATCGACCTCGACCCGCAGGGCAATGCATCGACGGGCCTGGGCGTGCCGCAGGCCGACCGCAAGCTCTCCACCTACGACGTGCTGATGGGCGAGGCGAACATCGAAGAGGCGGTGCTGCCGACGAAGATCCCGCGCCTGTCCATCGTGCCGGCGACGGTGGATCTGTCCGGCGCGGAGCTGGAGCTCATCGATGTCGATCGCCGCAACTTCCGCCTCAAGGATGCGATCGAACATTACTCCGTACGCGGAGCATCGCAGTTCTCCTATGTGCTGATCGATTGCCCGCCATCGCTGACCTTGCTCACGGTGAACGCGATGGCCGCGGCCGATGCCGTCGTCGTGCCGCTGCAATGCGAGTTCTTCGCGCTGGAAGGCTTGAGCCAGCTCCTCAAGACCATCGAACGCGTGCGCGGCAATCTCAACCCATCGCTCGAGATCCAGGGAATCATCCTGACCATGTTTGACAAGCGCAACAATTTGTCGGACCAGGTCGCAGCCGATGTGCGCGAGCATCTGGGCGACAAGGTCTATCGCACGGTGATCCCGCGCAACGTGCGCATCTCCGAAGCCCCATCCCACGGGCTTCCGGCGCTTGTCTACGATCTCAGATGTCCGGGCTCGCAGGCATACATAAAGCTTGCGGGAGAACTCATTCAGCGCGAGCGCGCACGGATCGCGGCATGAGCGCGGAGGCGAAGATGGCAGACGAACATCGCAGGCACGGCCTGGGCCGCGGGCTCTCCGCATTGATCGGCGACGAAGTGCCGGTGGCGCCGAAGGTTGCCGAAGCGCCGGGCAAAAACCCGCGCACCGTTCCGGTGGCTTTCCTGCGTCCCAACAAATTCCAGCCGCGCAAAACCTTCGCCGCCGACGAATTGCAGGATCTCGCGAACTCCATCCGCGAGAAGGGCGTTCTGCAGCCGATCCTCGTGCGCCCCGTCGCGGGCGAAACAAACGCTTACGAGATCGTCGCCGGCGAACGCCGCTGGCGCGCATCGCAGATGGCCAAGCTCCATGACGTGCCGGTCGTCGTGCGTGAGATGTCCGATGGCGAGTCGCTCGAGCTTGCCATCATCGAGAACGTCCAGCGCGAAGACCTGAACGCCATTGAAGAGGCGGCCGCCTATCACGAGCTGATGGACCGTTTCAGCTATACCCAGGACCGCGTGGCGCAGGAGGTCGGCAAGTCCCGCCCCCATATCGCCAACACGCTCCGGTTGCTGAAACTGCCGGAGAGCGTGAAGGCCATGGTGCGCGACGGCCGGTTGACCGCCGGCCATGCCCGCACTCTCGTGGGCGCGCCGGATGCGGAGGCGCGGGCGAAGGCGATCGTCGAAAGCGCTTTGAATGTGCGCGAGGCCGAACAGCGTTCGCCTACCAGATCTGGGAAGCCGCCGGCCCACCATGAGAAGGACGCCGACACGCGCGCGTTGGAGGCCAGCCTTTCCAATGTGCTGGGGCTCAAAGTTCAGATTGTGGATAAAGGCAAGAAGGGTGGTGAGCTTCGGGTCGAATATAAGACCCTGGAGCAGCTGGACGACGTCATCCGGCGCCTCAACAGGGCCGGATAAGATCCTCGATTCTTTGGAAATTAATATAGACTTTTCAAATGGTTAACGATTGGCTGCGAGGTCGAGCGCTGCCTTCGGATCGATCCGGCCGTCATAGAGAGCACGGCCGATGATGACCCCCAAGATGTTGGGCTCGTTCGCCGCCTGCAGGTTCCGGATATCCTCTATTCCGGCAACCCCGCCGGACGCGATGACGGGGATTCGGATCGCATGAGCCAGGGCGGCTGTCGCGCCGGCATTCACCCCGCCCAGCATCCCGTCGCGCGCAATATCGGTGAAGATGATGGCCGCGACACCGGCATCCTCGAAACGCCGGGCAAGGTCGACCACCTCCAGTTGTGACGTCTCGGCCCAGCCCTCGACGGCGACTTTGCCATCTCGCGCGTCGATGCCCACCACGACCCTCCCCGGGAATTCATGCGCCGCCGATTTCACCAGCGCCGGGTTCTTCAGCGCTGCGGTCCCCAGGATCACGCGGGTGATCCCGGCGGCAAGCCAACCTTCGATCCCTGCCATGTCGCGGATGCCGCCGCCGAGCTGGATGGGGAGACCGATCGCGGCGCGGATCGCCTTGATCGCGCCCGCATTGGTGGAGCGGCCGTCGAAGGCGCCGTCGAGGTCGACGCAATGCAGCCATTGAAAACCCGCATCGGCAAACGCTTTCGCCTGTGCCGCCGGGTCGGCGTTGAACACGGTCGCCGACTCCATCGCGCCGCGCTGGAGCCGTACGCACTGGCCGTACTTCAGGTCGATGGCGGGAAAGAGGATCACGGCCGCCACTTCAGGAAATTGGCGAGCAAAGTCAAACCGACCGCCTGGCTCTTCTCCGGACGGAATTGCGTGCCGGCGATGTTGCCGCGCCCGATCATCGCGGTAAGCGTTTCGCCATAGTCCGTCGTGGCGAGCACGTCCGCTTTATCCTTTGCGTGGAAATGATAGGAATGCACGAAATAGGCGTGGCCGCGTGGCGGGATGTTCGCCAGAAGCGGATGCGCGCGCTCGATCTTCAGTTCGTTCCAGCCCATATGCGGAATCTTGAGCGACGGATCGCGCGGCGCGATCTTCACCACTTCGCCGCCGATCCATCCAAGACCTATATGATCTCCGAACTCGCGGCCGACATCAGCGAGAAGCTGCATGCCGACACAGATGCCCAGGAACGGTACGCCGCGCTTCAGCACCGCATCCTTGAGCGCGTCCACCATGCCGGGCACGCCGGCAAGGCCGCTCATGCAATCGGCGAACGCGCCGACACCGGGCAGCACGATGCGTTCAGCCTTTGCAACGACATTCGCATCCGACGTGACGGCGATGGCGTGGCCCGTCGCGTTTTCCGCCGCCACGCGCGCCAGCGCCTTCTCGGCAGAACGCAAATTGCCCGACCCGTAATCGATGATGGCAACGGTGGCGCTCACTCCGCGGCCCCGTCCTTGTTCCAGAAAAAGGTGAGGTAGCCGATGCCGAGCACCAGGATCCAGAACGCCACGTTGAAGAGAAGCACGGTGGCGTGGCCGAGCCAGCTATTGCCCAGTCCGATATATTCCTGCGTGATCGCCGACGGACGCGGCAGCGCCTTCATGGACAGGATCACCCGATATTTCAAACTGGTTTCCAGAAGCATCTGGCCCAGAAACAGCAGCATGCCGATCAGATAGACGCCGAAGGCCACCACCTTCATGCCCGTGCGTGCCTGGTGCAGAAAATAGTAGATGCCCACGATCATCGCGAACGTGATGGTGATGACCTGGGTGAACAGGCTGATCTCGTTCTGCGTGGTCGAACGGGCAAGATTGAGAAGATCGAGTTCGGTCATCGCATCCTCTCCGGCGGCACTCAGTCCTGATCCATCTTCAGCGCGGCAATGAAGGCTTCCTGCGGAATCTCCACCTTGCCGAACTGGCGCATCTTCTTCTTGCCCTCTTTCTGCTTGTCGAGGAGCTTGCGCTTGCGCGAGATGTCGCCGCCATAGCATTTCGCGGTGACGTCCTTGCGCAGCGCCGACAATGTTTCGCGGGCGATGACCTTGCCGCCGATGGCAGCCTGGATCGGAATCTTGAACAGGTGGCGCGGGATCAGCTCCTTGAGCTTCTCGCACATCGCGCGCCCGCGGCCTTCGGCGCGCTGGCGGTTGACGATCATCGAAAGTGCGTCGACCGGATCGTCATTGACGAGGATCGACATCTTCACGAGGTCGCCCTCTTCATATTCCTCGATGTGATAGTCGAAGCTGGCATAGCCGCGGCTCACCGATTTCAGGCGGTCGTAGAAATCGAACACCACTTCGTTCAGCGGCAGCATGTAGATGACCATGGCGCGGCTGCCGGCATAGGTGAGCTCCACCTGCCGCCCGCGGCGGTCTTCGCAGAGCTTCAGCACGGCGCCCAGATATTCGTCCGGCACAAGGATGGTCGCCTTGATCCACGGCTCCTCGATGAAGGCGATGCGCGTCACGTCCGGCATGTCGGCCGGGTTGTGCAGCTCCTTCATCGTGCCGTCGTTCATGTGCAGGCGGTAGATGACGCTCGGCGCCGTGGCGATGAGGTCGAGATTGAACTCACGCTCCAGACGTTCCTGGATGATCTCCAGATGCAGGAGCCCGAGGAAGCCGCAGCGGAATCCGAAACCCAGCGCGGCGGAGGTTTCCATTTCGTAGGTGAAGCTCGCATCGTTCAGGTGCAGCTTGCCGAGCGCGTTGCGCAGATCCTCGAACTGCGCGGCATCGACCGGGAAGAGGCCGCAGAAAACCACCTGCTGCGCCGGCTTGAATCCCGGCAGCGGCGTTTCGGTTCCCTTGCGCTCATCGGTGATGGTGTCGCCGATCTGGGTGTCGGCGACTTCCTTGATCTGCGCGGTGATGAACCCGATTTCGCCGGGGCCAAGCGAATCCATGGCGATCTGCTTGGGCGTGAACACGCCGACCCGTTCCACCTGGTAGACGGCATCGGCCGCCATCATGCGGATCTTCTGGCCCTTCTTCAGCTCGCCATCGACGATGCGGACAAGAACGACGACGCCGAGATAGGCGTCATACCAGCTGTCCACGAGCAGCGCCTTCAGCGGCGCGTCCGGGTTGCCCTTGGGCGGCGGCAGCCTGGTGACGACTGCTTCGAGCACGCCTTCGATGTTGAGGCCGGTCTTGGCCGAGATTTCGATGGCCTCGCTGGCGTCGATGCCAATCACGTCCTCGATCTGCGTCTTCACGCGCTCGGGCTCCGCAGCGGGCAAGTCGATCTTGTTGAGCACGGGTACGATCTCGAGCCCGGCATCGATCGCCTGATAGACATTCGCGAGCGTCTGCGCTTCCACGCCCTGGCTCGCATCCACCACCAGCAGCGCGCCCTCGCAGGCGGCGAGGCAGCGGGAGACTTCATAGGCGAAGTCGACATGGCCCGGCGTGTCCATGAGGTTGAGGACATAGGTCTCGCCGTCCTTCGCCCTGTATTGCAGGCGAACCGTCTGGGCTTTGATAGTGATGCCGCGCTCGCGCTCGATGTCCATCGAGTCCAGGATCTGGTCCTTCATCTCGCGCTGGCTGAGGGCACCCGTCGTCTGGATCAGGCGGTCGGCCAGCGTGGATTTGCCATGATCGATATGGGCGACGATGGAAAAATTGCGGATTTTGGCGAGTTCGGTCATCGGCTTCTTTTAAGATGACCCGTGTCTGTCCAGCAGATGAAATCCGCCGGTCCGGGCCCGGGCGGGGTCATAGCGGGGGCGCGCCGGAAGGTCCAGTGCGGGAAACCATTGTCCTTTCAGGCGTTAAGTCAGCGGGGAAAGGCTTCAATTTCGGTTCTTGTTTCGGGGCGCCATGCACGATTGGACACGCGCAACGCCCGGCCACCGGCCGGACATCGACCGGGGAAAGGGGCTGGCCATCCTGCTCGTCGTGTTCGGTCATCTGATCGCCAATGGTCACCCGGCCGGCAATGACTGGTACGCCACCGCCAAGTCCCTCATCTATTCCTTCCATATGCCGTTTTTCATGTATCTCAGCGGCACGGTGTTTTTCCTCACCGGCAAGGAGGAACTTTCCGGACGTGCATATTTCCGTTTCACCGGCGACCGCTTCGTGCGGCTCATGGTGCCGTTTCTGGCATTCGGCGTTCTGATCGTCATCGGAAAATACATATTCCACTTCTTTGCCTTCGTTGACGACGCACCACGCTCTGTCCCCGCGGGTCTCCGGGACATGATTGCCGACACACCCGACAATCCTGCCACGTCCATCTGGTATGTGCTGGTGCTCTTCATCTTCTGCGCCGCGACGCCGCTTCTCTGGCGGGCAGCGGGGCGGCGCTGGACGCCTCTATTTCTGTTGGCGCTGGTTCTTTATTTCGCACCGTCGACCGATGCGTACTATTTGGAGCGCGTGATGGATTACTTCATTTTCTTCGTCGTCGGTGGGCTTGTGGCGAGCCGCGGCGATGTGCGCACCATGTTCTCGTCCCTGCTGCCGTTCTGGTTGGTGCTCTTTCTGGCGAGCACCACCGTCGTCTTCACCGGATTATCTGCGGACATGAAACTTCTCATCCCCGGGCTTGCGTCGATCCCTGCATTGCATGGGCTCGTGTCCTCGCGGCGGTTTGCGCATGACCGCTTGTTGCTGGCGCTGGGCGGCTATGCCTTCACCATCTACCTGTTCAACACGATCACCATCGGTCTTGCCAAGGCGGGCTATTTGAAAGTCGCGCCCATCGACAACGGATATTTCCTCGTCGCCCTGCCGCTTCTGTTTGCGGCGGGAACGTTGGGGCCCATCGCGATCCGCCGCTATGTGCTCGGCTGGGTGCCGGCGCTCGAGCGCATGGTGCGCTAACGCCGGCTGGCTCTTGCGAAGGCCAGCGGGTAACTTGCCCAGGATGACAAAAGCACAACGCAAATCCGCGCCCGAGAACTCTCTGGCAGACCTGTGGCCCGGACAATCCGTGCCGCTGCTGAAGGCGCTGCACATTCTCACGAACGATGGCGGGCTGAACGCGGATTCGCGGCGCAAGCTGAAGCAGGTGCTGCACCTGGCCAATTTGATCCGCCCTGCGCTGGACTGGGCCTTCAAGGAGAAGGATCAGCCGGTGCTTGCCGATCTGGGCGCCGGAAAATCCTATCTCGGTTTTATTCTTTACGACCTGTTCTTCGCGAAAGAAGGCCGGGGCATCGTGTACGGGGTGGAAGCACGCCATGACCTGATCGAAACCTCCAGGAAGATCGCGGCGGAGAGCGGGTTCACGCGGATGCACTTCATCGAAAGCGCGATCCGCGATGCAAGGCTGCCGGAAGGCCGCGCGGATGTGGTGACGGCGTTGCACGCGTGCGATACGGCCACGGACGAGGCGATCCTGTTTGCGCTTCGGAACGAGGCGCGCTTCGTCGCGCTGGTGCCGTGCTGCCAGGCGGAACTGGCGCGCGAGCTCGATCATGTGAAGGGTCCGCTGCAGCAGCTTTGGCGCCATCCGATCCA